>JAFYMV010000056.1 GCA_017548225.1 Bacteroidaceae bacterium
AAGGAAGAGTTCGCGTTCACGCTTGTCGACAAAGCCGTAGAGCACATGGGCATCTTCGCGGATGGCTTCGTGGATGTAGAGCTTCACCTGCGAACGGTTCTGTATGGCCGTGTAGGTGTTGAGCGAGATATTGGCAAGGTAGCCCACTCCGTGGCACTCCACCGTAGCGGTAGTGGGGGTGAGCTCCGTCAGGTCGCCTTTGAGGTATTCAATCATAATTGCGGTTTTGTAATGTATGGTAGGACAAAGGTAATCATAATTTCTTTACCCTCAATATTTCGTAGTGTTCATTTGCTATGTGATGGGAGAAAAATAATTGCTAATTTGATTTTGTCGTTCCTTTGCGCTATCTTTGCCCTAATTAATTGATAAATTGCGATTAGTATGGAAAACAATTCCCCCAAGCTCGTAGAAAAGAAATTTCTTATTCCGTTCGTCCTTATTACCTCACTCTTTGCGTTGTGGGGATTTGCCAACGATATAACTCATCCTATGGTGGCAGCCTTCCAAACACTGATGGAGTTCTCCGTGGCCAAGTCATCTCTGATACAGTTGGCATTCTATGGAGGTTATGCCACAATGGCCGTACCAGCCGCACTTTTTATCCGCAAATATAGTTATAAAAGCGGTATTTTATTAGGGTTGGGACTTTATGCTGTGGGAGCATTTATGTTTATCCCTGCAGCGGCTCATCAGAGTTTCTGTTTCTTCTGCATATCTCTTTATGTACTTACATTCGGCCTCGCTTTTTTAGAAACTACAGCCAACCCATTGATACTTTCGCTAGGCGACCCGCAAACCGCTACGCAACGCCTCAATATGGCACAGGCTTTCAATCCTATAGGTGCGCTCTCGGGCATGTCGGTGGCCGCACTTGTGGTGTTGCCTAACCTCATTTCAGATAAGCGTAATGCCACAGGCGAAATCATCTACCATACTCTGAGCGAAGCCGAGAAGGCTGACATTCGTTTACACGACCTCGCAACAATACGTAATCCTTACGTGATGCTAGGCATACTTGTACTTGTGGTATTCATCATTATTGCTTGCACCAAGATTCCCCAAACACGTGGAGAGGGAGTGAAGACCAAGAAGAGCATCACGTTGAACCGTTTGTGGAAGAACAAGCTCTATCGCAATGGTGTGGTTGCACAGATATTCTATGTGGGGGCACAAATTATGACGTGGACTTTCATTATCCAATATGCCGATCGCCTTGGCCTCGACAAAGCTACAGCACAAAAATACAATATCGTAGCTATGAGTTTCTTTCTCATATCACGCTTTATCAGCACTTATCTGATGCGTCGTATCAGTTCGCGCCGATTGCTCATGTACTTTGGTGTAGGAGCTTGTATTACCACTTTGGGAACTATCCTTATCGATGGCATGGGAGGCCTATATAGTTTGATGGCAACAAGCGCCTTTATGTCTCTCATGTTTCCTACCATCTATGGTATTGCTCTTGAGGATGTGAAGGCTGAGGACACTACCCTCGGTGCAGCTTTTCTCGTGATGGCTATCGTAGGTGGTGCAGTGATACCTCCCTTACAGGGTACTATCATTGACCTCGGTACTATTGCTGGAATGCCTGCGGTGAACCTTTCGTTCATCTTACCACTTATATGTTTCATGGTAGTAACATGTTACGGATGGTCGGCAGTGAGAGCCCAGCGCCGCAAAGCATAATCTGCGGGACCACCGTAAATGTAAACTCTAATTATCAGTTTTAGTTATAAATAGAGTTTTTTAGGTGTTATAAAACATTTTTGCTTTCATTTGGCAAAATAAAATTGATTATTCGTTTTTTGTTAAAGAAAAACATTGTTATATTTGTACACGGTTTGAAAGGAATGTTTTCCCGTCAAATCGTGAATGAGATAGAAAAATATTAACCATAACTTTTTAATTTAATAAAAAATGGCAAACATTGATTTGAGCAAGTACGGAATCACTGGTGCAGTAGAGGTATTGCACAATCCGTCTTATGAGGTTTTGTTCCAAGAGGAGACAAAAGCTGGTCTTGAAGGTTTCGAGAAGGGTCAGGAGACCGAGCTCGGTGCTGTGAATGTGATGACTGGTGTTTACACTGGCCGTTCACCCAAGGACAAGTTCTTCGTAATGGACGAGGTAAGCAAGAACACTGTATGGTGGACTTCTGATGAGTATAAGAACGACAACAAGCCTGTAACAGAGGCTACATGGGCTGTTCTTAAGGACCTCGCTGTGAAGGAGCTCTCTGGTAAGAAGCTTTTCGTAGTTGATACCTTCTGCGGTGCTAACGAGAACACTCGTTTGAAAGTTCGTTTCATCATGGAGGTTGCATGGCAGGCTCACTTCGTAAAAAACATGTTCATCCGTCCTACAGAGGAGGAGCTCGCAAACTATGGTGAGCCCGATTTCGTAGTATACAACGCTTCAAAGGCAAAGGTTGAGAACTATGCAGAGCTCGGTTTGAACTCTGAGACAGCTGTTGTGTTCAACCTCACAACTAAGGAGCAGGTTATCCTCAACACATGGTACGGTGGTGAGATGAAGAAGGGTATGTTCTCAATCATGAACTACCTCCTCCCCTTGCGCGGCATCGCTTCTATGCACTGCTCTGCAAATGTAGGTTACGATGGCGACACCGCTATCTTCTTCGGTCTCTCTGGTACAGGTAAGACTACTCTCTCTACTGATCCTAAGCGCCTCCTCATCGGTGACGACGAGCACGGTTGGGACGACGAGGGCGTATTCAACTTCGAGGGTGGCTGCTACGCTAAGGTTATCAACCTCGACAAGGAGTCTGAGCCCGATATCTTCAACGCTATCAAGCGCAACGCTCTCCTCGAGAATGTAACTGTTGACGCTGAAGGCAAGATCAACTTCGCTGACAAGAGCGTTACAGAGAATACTCGTGTATCATATCCTATCGACC
>JAFYMV010000057.1 GCA_017548225.1 Bacteroidaceae bacterium
ATGGTCCTGTAGGGTCTTGGCAATCTCATAGAAGCCGGCTCCGTAAGCAAAGGCCTTGACCATGCACACGGTCTTCACCGCAGGGGATAGCATGCTGCGGTAGTAGTTGAGGTTGTCGACCATAGCGCCGAGGTCTATCTCCAGCGTGGTCTCGTGTACCTTCAGCGCAAGCTGCTCGGCAATGCGCTCGAAACCGAAACTGCGTGAGCCCTTGATGAGTATCAATGAACGGCGCAACTGCTGCGCTTCAGCTGATTGCAGAAACTCCTCCGTAGTGGTGTAGAACGATTTCTTGATGGTGAACTGCTCGCTTGAAGCCTTCAGCTCGGGACCTATGCCGATGATGCGCTCTACACCGCGACTCTCGATGAGTGTGGCTACCTTGTGGTAGAGTGAGTGACTGCTTTGGCCCGTCTGCAACAGGTCGGAGAGGATGAGCACACGCTCGCGTCCTTCGCGCTCGGGACGGCGCGCCATGAAGTCAAGGGCGATGTCGAGCGAGGCGATGTCTGAGTTGTATGAGTCGTTGATGAGGGTGCTTCCGTTCTTGCCCTCCTTTACCTCAAGGCGCATCGCTACGGGCTCGAGTAGTGCCATACGCTGGGCTATCTTCTCGGTAGGAAGCGCCAGATATAGGCATACAGCAAGGCAGTGGATAGCGTTCTCTACCGAAGCCTCATCGGTGAAGGGAATTGTATAGCTATGTGCTGTGCCCAAGTATGAGTAGCGGATGGTGGTCGTGCTCTCGGCCTTCTCTACCGAAGCGATGAAGAGCGGTTTCCCTGCATTGTGGCGCGACCAAGCAATCTTGTGCACCGATGGCAAGGTGCTCTCTACGCATCGGCACACCTCCTCATCATCGCCGTTGTAGATGATGACATCGCAACTGCGGAAGAGCTCAAGCTTCTCCCTGCATTTCTCTTGCAGCGAGGCGAAGTTCTCCTGATGGGCTCCACCGATATTGGTGAGTATACCTACTGTGGGGCGTATGATGGTGTTGAGGCGCTCCATCTCATGAGGTTGCGATATACCTGCCTCTATGAGGGCTACATCTGTATGCTCGTCTATTTGCCACACCGAGAGGGGTACGCCTACCTGTGAGTTGTAGCTGCGGGGCGAGCGGGCCACATGGTAGTCTGTGCCGAGCAGTTGGCTCAACCACTCCTTCACTACCGTCTTGCCATTGCTGCCCGTGATACCCACTACGGGAATCTGGAACTGTGCGCGGTGCTTCTCGGCAAGCTGCTGGAGTGCGGCAAGCGTGTCGCTTACAAAGAGGAAGTTGGCCTCGGGCATTGCCTGCAACTCCTCCTCGCTCGGACATGTCGATACTACAAAATGATGCACACCACGCCCATAGAGCTCCGCAATGTAGCGGTGCCCGTCGCCACGACCCGTCACAAGCGCAAAGAAGAGTGTCTCCTCGGGAAAGCCTAGCGAGCGGCTGTCAGTGAGCAGCCATTTCACCGTTCCTGCGTGACTGCCAATATGCTTGGCGCCAATCCATTGCGCTATGGTTTCGATAGGGTATGACATGGGCGTGTGATGCTATCTATATGCTTGGGTATTACATGGTGACATGCTTGACACTGCTGGGAGCACCATAGATGATTTCTACATTGCCAGGGCAATTGTACAGAACTTCGCTCTTGTTGAAGTCTGCTCCTTCGGGAATATATACACGCTCCAGCTTGGGGCAGTTCTCGATGGCCGAAGATTCAAATCTCTTAGTACCCTCGGGGAAGTAAATCTGCTTCACATTAGCATGGTTGTATATGGTGTTCTTCTCTACCACCTCCATCGGCTTCAACTCAATAGACTCCATGCCGCCAGGAATGTAGTAGAGCTGCTCGTCATTGCCATTCTTGCGATATACAATGCCCTTGTGGCTAGCCAAACTCTCATTGTCCTCATCAATATGGATGGCGCGAACATTCTTGCCGAGATTGCTGGTTGTCAAGGTCATGTTGTATGTCTCACCTAGTGTAGTGATGTTTTCGCCGAGATAGATGTCGGTAATAGATTCGGGCAAAGTGTAGGGGTTGAATGAGGTGATGACAAATCCTCCTACGCTATAGGGTACGACAAGCGTGCTGCTGGTGGATTTCACCTCATGCACATTGATCTGGAAATTGAAATAGCGATAGGTGGCGCAGTCATCAGCAAAGAGGTCTACATCGGCTTCCGAAGGATCTAAATGTGAATAGTCGCCTACATTGCTCATCGGAAAAGATCCACTGTTGGTGGGGTCACTTACCTCCCACTTACCATCAGTACAGGTGTAAGCCCATGCATGTCCCATTCCCCAGCCATAGCCATTGACTACCACGGTGGGGATGCCTTGCGTATGGCACATCACGCTCAGCAAGTTGGCATAGCCCTGACATACGCACTTCTTTTTTGTGAACACGGAATATGGGTCAGGATCGCTTTGTCCATACTTAACATTGCTTACTATCCATCTGAAAATTTCTCTGTACTGTTCTGTTTGTGAGGTTTTTCCCTTTACGAGATTGGTCGTAAATTCGGAGATTTCGTAGTACTGATCGTCAGTAATGTAGTACGGATCGTCAATATTGCCCATGCGTCCTATTGAGGTGATGATGCTTGGACCTGTGGCCTCGAAGATGGTTTTCAGGTTCTGAGCGGGGGTGCCACTCAGTGTCTTCGAATTGTCGGGCTCTGCAAATGTGGGTGCATGCCATGCCCCTACCAATGATGTGGCGGCAGAGTCTTGTTCGTCAAAGCACTCGGTTCTGTGTTGTTCGCTACATGCGGCAAGCAAGCTGCCTGCTGCGAGGAGCGTCAACATACGGAAATTTCTTTTTATTCGTGTCATGGTTTTTCAGAATTTTTAGTTTGTACTTATTGTTTTCGTTTTCTTTGCAAAA
>JAFYMV010000058.1 GCA_017548225.1 Bacteroidaceae bacterium
CAAGAGCTCGGGACCCTCCTTAGAGGGGTGCTTGAGGTAAGCCGACTCGGGGAGGCCCTGGTTAGAGTCGAGCAGCTCGCCACCGCAGATGCTGGTGCCCCAGATACCTACATTGTACGAGTATTTCAGTTTGGCAAAGTCTGCGTTAAATCCACCAGCGTTGAGGTAGTCTACCTCCTCCTTGCGGGTGAGGGTCTTGTCGCGGGTGAGGGTGATGATTTCGATGCCGGGAGCCATCACGAGGAAGGTCATGTCAAAACGAATCTGGTCGTTGCCGGCACCTGTAGAGCCGTGAGCGATAGCGTCAGCGCCGATCTCCTTGGCGTAGCGTGCGATAGCCAACGCCTGGAATATGCGCTCCGAACTCACCGAGATGGGGTAGCAGTTGTTGCGCAATACATTACCATATACCATGTACTTGAGGCTCTTCTCATAGTACTCTTGAGTAACATCGAGTGTCATGTACTTTACGGCACCCAGCTTGTAGGCATTCTCCTCATTGGTGCGGAGCTGCTCCTCGCTGAATCCGCCTGTGTTGGCGCATACGGCATGCACTTCATAACCCATTTCTTTGGCCAGGTACATCACGGTGTACGAGGTGTCGAGTCCGCCACTGAAGGCTACTACTACTTTCTTCTTTTGTTCCATATCTTTTAAAGTCAACGGACAACGGTCAACAGACAACAGTCAAGTCCGTATCCGTGTATGTTATTTATGAATTGATTACTTCTTTTTGTTCTTCAAGAACAGCATCTTGCGCAGGCGGTTTTGCCATTTCGACATGGTGGGCACCTCCTCATCGGGGTCGATGGGAGTTGCTTTGGGGTCAAAGAGCATACCTGTGCAGAGGCATCGGGTGCGGTTGTTGCGCTGTAGGATGTCGTAGTTCTTGCATCCCTCGCATCCCTTCCAGAACTCGTCGTCCTGTGTCAGTTCGGTGAGTGTTACGGGTACATATCCCAATGCCGTGTTGAGTTTCATCACGGGCAATGAGGTAGTGATACTGAACAGCTTGGCATAGGGGAATCGCTCGCGGGCAAGCTCGAATGTCTTCTTCTTGATGCGGCTGGCCAATCCGAGACGGCGATACTCGGGGTCTACGATGAGTCCCGATGTAGCCACGAAGTCGCCATGGCTCCAGCTCTCGATATAGCTGAATCCGATGAGTTTGTCGCCGTCGAGTGCTACTACAGCCTTACCACCGTTGATTTTCTCGGCGATGTACTCGGGCGAACGCTTGGCAATACCTGTTCCACGCTGCAGGGCCGACTCATAGATGAGCTGGCAGATATACTCGGCATATGCAGCATGCGAAGCGTTAGCGTATTTTACTACGATATTGTTTGTGTCCATACAATGTGTTATGTAAACAATCTTTAACTATACCTATTTATATAAGAGGGTGCGAAGTTAGTGCAATCTGAACGGATATGCAAATTTATTTAACAAAAACCTACAACTCTTATGCTCATTCGCACTTTTGCTTGTGAGGATTTAGGTATATAAGTACATGATTTTTCGGGTGAAACAAAAAAAGCATGCCGTGATGACATGCCAAAAAGTTGATGACGGGCGGTGCCGAGTAGCAGTGCTTACTCTGCGCACTCCTCAAAATCCTCCTTCCCTGCCAAGCAGATGGGGCATACCCAGTCGTCGGGCAGCTCCTCGAAGGGTGTCTCGGGAGGTATCCCATGCTCGGGATCCCCTTGTGCGGGGTCGTATACCCAATCGCACACGATGCATCTATATCGCTGCATGGTGGGGGTGGCTCTTGAGTAATACCTCGTGTATCTGTCGCTCCAGCTCCTTTCTTGAGATGGCTCCCACCATCTTTACGGGGTTGCCCTTCATGGGGATGAATAGGGTAGTGGGGATGGAGCGTATGTCGTAGGCTTCGGCCAGCGCCTCGCACTGGTCTACATCGACCTTGTAGATTACAATCTTGTCCTTGTACACTCGGGCCAACTCCTCGAGTATGGGTGCCAATACACGGCAGGGGCCACACCATCCTGCATAGAAGTCAACGATGGCAGGGAGATTGCCGAAATAGTGCCATGCCGCATGAGGGGCACGAAAATTTGCCACATGTTGGGTAAACTCGCTTTCAGTGAGATTGATAACATTCATACTACGCTTTACTTTAGTGGTTAAGTATAGTATGATAACATTTTCGATAGGCTTTTGTTTTTGGGACAACGACCAACTATCAATGGGCTCCTTCCATTGACTGTTGTCTGTTGTCCGTTATAACTTTATCGCAAACTTCTTCAGGCGGGCATCGAGCATCTCGTCGGGGATGATGGCTTTCACGGCGTCGGCCACTGCGTTGATGAGTCGTTCGCGCACATAGTCCTGGCGGATGACAAGCGAGATCTCGCGCACCGGTGTGGGAGCCGATAGCAGTCTTACATGCTGCTGTTGGCCGTCGTGCAGCAGGGGGAGGTGTAGCTCGGGTATCACCGTATATCCGCCATTCTCATCCACGATCTTGATCAGCGTGTCAATGCTTCCCGCCTCGTAGGAGGTCGAGTAGGCCGAGCGCGTCTGACAGAAGTTGAACACCTGGTTTCTCATGCAGTGTCCCTCCTTCAGCACCCACAAGTGCTCGGTGGGCATCTCGTGTGCAGCGATCTCCTCTTTTTTGTATAGCTCCTCGCTAGGCGATACATAAGCGGCGAACTTCTCATAGTAGAGCGGTATCTCAAGGAAGTCGGGCTGCTCCAGCGGGGTGGCTAGGATGGCCATGTCCAGCTCGGCCTTGCGCAGTTGCTCGATGATTACCGCTGTGCGCAGCTCGTAGGCCTTCAGTTCTATCTGCGGAGAGTCCTTCTGCATCTGCTTGAACAGGCGGGGCAACACATAAGGAGCTACGGTAGGGATGACACCGATGCGTACTATACCGCTTGCCAACTCTTTCTCCGAGCGTGTCAGCTCTTTGAGCTGCGCCACATTGTACAATATCACCCGTGCCTGGTCTATCACCGCGCGACCGCTGTCGGTCGGTGCTATGGGGTGACTCTTGCGGTCAAAGAGCGTGAGGTCCAGCTCCTCCTCCAGTTTCTGCACTAGTGCGCTCAATGTAGGCTGGCTCACGCCGCACGCTTCGGCGGCTCGTTGGAAGTGGCGGTGCTTGTCGAGCGCCACGATGTACTCTAACTGCTGTATGTTCATATCCGACTTGTTTTTTTAGACCGTTACTATCGCAAAGTTACTTCTTTTTTTAACACTCACAAACAAATATAAACCGAATTCTCGCCTTCCCCCGCTAAAGGCGCCTTGTCTCTCGTTTTCTTCTGCAAAGATACTACAAGTGTTTTTATGGTTGTGAGATATTGCAAAGTTCTGCAAAGTTCGTGCAAGCCGAGTGCAGAGTAAGCTTGCTTAATCTCTGCCGAGGCGCCGCTGAACTAAAGGGGCGAAAGCTACTAAAGTTCTTTTGCAAATAATTGATTTTGTGTTAATAACAAATTATTCTACTTACTGCGTAAATCAATCCTTGCAGGTACGAAAAGTCCGTATCGCACCTGCGAAAATCGTAACTCATTGAGGCGAGGATACGCGCATAATGCGCGGCCGCTACGCGTGCGCGCGCTCATATCCCTCGGGAGGTTACAGTTACGGTTACAGATAGTTTGCGCTGTGAGCTCCGAGTATGTATATATTATTGGCATATCTATATAATTAAATATACAAGTATATCTAATTAATAGATATGAAATTTTATTACAACTATTTTTTGCATGTCGAGAGAGAGCATATTATTTGTAACCGTAACCGTAACCACTCTTGCAATGTGTCTTTTCCTGAAAAAGGTTGTGTGGGGGATAGGAGGTGTTGCGCGCTTTGGTATTGCGTAGAAAATTATTGTGAAGATTTTGTATTTGTCCGTAACTTTTGCTATCTTTGCACAAATTAGATGGAATGCGAATAGCAAACACTTAACACAATTAATAACCGTATCATGAAAAGATTCTTTTCCCTGATTGCTGCAGGAGCTGCCTGCATGCACATGGCGGCACAATCGCCCGCCCTCGAAGGTTTCCTTTATGGTGATCAAGCCGCACCCACCGGCAAGGAGTGGGAGTCAGTAGAAGAGCTGTCGCTCAATAAGGAGCAACCGCACGCTTACTTCTTCTCATTCGGAGATGTAGAGAGCGCTCGCAAGTATCTCCCCGAGAACAGCCAGTACTGGCAGTCACTGAACGGCACTTGGAAGTTCCACTGGGCACCGACCCCCGATGAGCGTCCCGCAGACTTCTATATGCCTGGATTCGATGCTTCTGCATGGGATGACCTCGCTGTTCCCTCATCATGGAACATTGCCGGTATCCAGGAGGATGGCACACAGAAGTATGGTACACCCATCTATGTGAACCAACCCGTGATCTTCCAACACCGCGTAGCTGTGGACGACTGGAAGGGTGGTGTGATGCGTACACCTCCTACCCACTGGACCACCTATAACCACCGCAACGAGGTGGGCTCATACCTCCGCACATTCGAGGTGCCCGCATCGTGGGACGGCCGCGAGGTGTTCATTACCTTCGACGGTGTGGACTCATTCTTCTACCTCTGGATCAATGGCCACTATGTAGGTTTCTCAAAGAACTCACGCAACGCTGCTGAGTTTAACATCACCAAGTATCTCCAAGAGGGTGAGAATACCGTAGCTGTTGAGGTATACCGCTCATCAGATGCTTCGTTCCTCGAGGCTCAGGATATGTTC
>JAFYMV010000059.1 GCA_017548225.1 Bacteroidaceae bacterium
AAGGAAGAGTTCGCGTTCACGCTTGTCGACAAAGCCGTAGAGCACATGGGCATCTTCGCGGATGGCTTCGTGGATGTAGAGCTTCACCTGCGAACGGTTCTGTATGGCCGTGTAGGTGTTGAGCGAGATATTGGCAAGGTAACCCACTCCGTGGCACTCCACCGTAGCGGTAGTGGGGGTGAGCTCCGTCAGGTCGCCTTTGAGGTATTCAATCATAATTGCGGTTTTGTAATGTATGGTAGGACAAAGGTAATCATAAAATCTCTATTCTGCACACATCGGAGCCTTCATTTGTCGTGGCTTAAGAGAAAAACGTTGATAAACTTGATATTATCATTCTTTTGCGATATCTTTGTCGGGATTAGTATATAGTAAGTATGGAGAAGAAAGCAAAACTGGTGGATAAGAAATTCCTTGTCCCCTTCATCCTTATCACCTCACTCTTTGCCTTGTGGGGCTTTGCCAACGATATCACCCACCCTATGGTGGCAGCTTTTCAAACTTTGATGGAGTTCTCTGTGGCTAAATCCTCTTTAATACAGTTGGCATTTTATGGCGGTTATGCTACGATGGCTGTGCCTGCTGCCCTTTTTATCCGTAAATATAGCTACAAGAGCGGTATTCTGCTTGGGTTAGGGCTCTATGCTGTGGGGGCATTCATGTTTATCCCCGCGGCGGCTTACCAAAGTTTCAGCTTTTTCTGCGTGTCGCTTTATGTGCTCACCTTCGGCTTGGCTTTCTTGGAGACTACGGCCAACCCGCTTATCCTCTCGTTGGGTGATCCGCAGACCTCAACGCAACGCCTCAATATGGCGCAAGCCTTCAATCCCATAGGCGCACTCTCAGGTATGTCGGTTGCTGCACTTGTGGTATTGCCCAACCTCATCTCAGACAAGCGTGATGCCGCGGGTGAAATCATCTACCACACCCTGAGCGAAGCCGAGAAGGCCGACATCCGTCTGCACGACCTCGCCACGATACGCGACCCCTATGTGATGCTGGGCATACTTGTGCTTGTGGTGTTCATCGTCATTGCGTGCACCAAGATACCCCAAACACGTGGCGAAGGCGTGAAGACCAAGAAGAGCATCACGCTGAGCCGTTTGTGGAGGAACAAACTCTACCGCAATGGCGTAGTGGCACAGATATTCTATGTAGGAGCGCAGATTATGACGTGGACCTTCATCATCCAGTATGCCGATCGCTTGGGCCTCGACAAAGCTACAGCACAGAAGTATAACATCGTTGCCATGAGCTTCTTCCTCATATCCCGCTTTGTCAGCACCTACCTGATGCGCCGCATCAGCTCACGCCGACTGCTCATGTACTTCGGCATAGGAGCCTGCATCACCACCTTGGGTGCTATCCTTATCGATGGTATGGGTGGTCTGTATAGCTTGGTGGCTACAAGTGCCTTCATGTCGCTCATGTTCCCCACCATCTATGGCATAGCCCTCGAGGATGTGAAGGCCGAAGATACCACTCTTGGTGCCGCCTTCCTTGTGATGGCCATCGTGGGAGGTGCCGTGATACCTCCTCTGCAAGGCACTATCATCGATCTCGGCACCATTGGTGGACTGCCAGCAGTGAACCTCTCGTTCATCCTGCCGTTTATCTGTTTTGCTGTGGTGGCCTGCTACGGCTGGTCGGCATTGAGAGCCCAGCGCCGTTAGGCATGAGCGTAGCATACGACCGTAAATGCAAACTCTAATTGTCACTTTTATTTGCAAATAGACTCAATAATGGTGTTATAAAACATTTTTGCTTTTATTTAGTAAAATAAAATAGGCAATCCGCTTTTTGTTAAAGAAAACATTGTTATATTTGTACACGGTTTGAAAGGAACGTTTTTCCTTGCAGATCGTAGGCGAGAAAAGAAAAAGAATATTAACCATAACTTTTTAATTTAATAAAAAATGGCAAACATTGATTTGAGCAAGTACGGAATCACTGGTGCAGTAGAAGTTGTGCACAATCCGTCTTATGAGGTTTTGTTCCAGGAGGAGACAAAAGCTGGTCTTGAAGGTTTCGAGAAGGGTCAGGAGACTGAGCTCGGTGCTGTTAACGTGATGACTGGTGTTTACACTGGCCGTTCACCTAAGGACAAGTTCTTCGTAATGGACGAGGTTAGCAAGAACACTGTATGGTGGACTTCTGACGAGTACAAGAACGACAACAAGCCTGTAACTGAGGCTACATGGGCAGTACTTAAGGACCTCGCTGTGAAGGAGCTCTCTGGTAAGAAGCTTTTCGTAGTAGATACTTTCTGCGGTGCTAACGAGAACACACGTTTGAAGGTTCGTTTCATCATGGAGGTTGCATGGCAGGCTCACTTCGTTAAGAACATGTTCATCCGTCCTACTGAGGAGGAGCTCGCAAACTATGGTGAGCCCGACTTCGTAGTATACAACGCTTCAAAGGCAAAGGTAGAGAACTACGCTGAGCTCGGCCTCAACTCTGAGACTGCAGTAGTGTTCAACCTCACCTCTAAGGAGCAGGTTATCCTCAACACATGGTACGGTGGTGAGATGAAGAAGGGTATGTTCTCAATCATGAACTACCTCCTCCCCTTGCGCGGCATCGCTTCAATGCACTGCTCTGCAAACGTAGGTCACGATGGCGACACCGCTATCTTCTTCGGTCTCTCTGGTACAGGTAAGACTACTCTCTCTACTGATCCTAAGCGCCTCCTCATCGGTGACGACGAGCACGGTTGGGACGACGAGGGCGTATTCAACTTCGAGGGTGGCTGCTACGCTAAGGTTATCAACCTCGACAAGGAGTCTGAGCCCGATATCTTCAACGCTATCAAGCGCAACGCTCTCCTCGAGAACGTAACTGTAGACGCTGAAGGCAAGATCAACTTCGCTGATAAGAGCGTTACCGAGAACACTCGTGTATCATATCCTATCGACCACATCGAGAACATCGTTAAGCCCGTTTCTAAGGCAGGTCCCGCTAAGAAGGTTATCTTCCTCTCAGCTGACGCATTCGGTGTACTTCCTCCCGTATCTATCCTCAACCCCGAGCAGACTCAGTACTACTTCCTCTCTGGCTTCACCGCTAAGTTGGCAGGTACAGAGCGCGGTATCACAGAGCCCACTCCCACATTCTCAGCTTGCTTCGGTGCTGCATTCTTGAGCTTGCACCCCACAAAGTACGGTGAGGAGCTCGTGAAGAAGATGGAGGCTAACGGTGCTACTGCATACCTCGTTAACACAGGTTGGAACGGTACCGGCAAGCGTATCTCTATCCGCGACACACGTGGTATCATCGATGCAATCCTCGACGGTTCTATCGATAAGGCTCCCACAAAGGTTATTCCTTTCTTCGACTTCGTAGTTCCCACAG
>JAFYMV010000060.1 GCA_017548225.1 Bacteroidaceae bacterium
TACTTTTGCACCTCTACATTACAAAAGGTATTTAAATTTAAGGTAATATGAAAAGAGACGAATTAGTATTCAACTTGATTGAAGAAGAACATCAGAGACAGCTCAAAGGTATTGAGCTTATCGCGTCAGAAAACTTCGTTAGTGACCAAGTGATGCAGGCCATGGGCTCATGCATGACCAACAAATATGCAGAGGGCTACCCTGGACGCCGCTACTATGGTGGTTGCGAGGTAGTGGACAAGAGCGAACAACTGGCTATCGAGCGACTCAAGGAGCTCTTCGGCGCTGAATGGGCCAATGTACAGCCCCACTCTGGTGCACAGGCCAACGCTGCCGTATTCCTCGCTTGCCTCAATCCGGGCGACAAGTTCATGGGTCTTAACCTCGCTCATGGCGGACACCTCTCACACGGCTCACTCGTAAACACATCGGGTATCCTCTACACTCCCTGCGAGTATAACCTTAATAAGGAGACCGGTCGTGTAGACTATGACCAGATGGAGGAGGTAGCGCTTCGCGAGCAGCCCAAGCTCATCGTAGGTGGTGGCTCGGCATACTCACGCGAATGGGACTACAAGCGTATGCGCGAGATTGCAGATAAGGTAGGCGCTATCCTCATGATTGACATGGCTCACCCTGCCGGACTTATCGCAGCAGGTTTGCTTGACAACCCCGTCAAGTACGCTCACATCGTAACCTCTAC
This sequence comes from Bacteroidaceae bacterium, assembly GCA_017548225.1. Taxonomy (GTDB): domain Bacteria; phylum Bacteroidota; class Bacteroidia; order Bacteroidales; family Bacteroidaceae; genus UBA1189. Next base: position 704 of record JAFYMV010000060.1, read on the forward strand.
TACCCATAAGACACTTCGCGGTCCTCGTGGTGGTGTCATCATGATGGGTAAGGACTTCCCCAACCCTTGGGGCAAGACCACTCCGAAGGGCGAAGTGAAGATGATGTCAGCACTGCTCGACTCGGCCGTATTCCCCGGTATTCAGGGCGGTCCGCTCGAGCATGTCATCGCTGCCAAGGCAGTAGCCTTCGGCGAGGCACTCCAACCCGAATATAAGGAGTATCAGAAGCAGGTGCAGAAGAATGCCAAGGCTTTGGCCGAAGCACTCATCGCACGCGGATTCACCATCGTATCAGGTGGTACAGACAACCATAGCATGCTCGTTGACCTCCGTGAGAAGTATCCCGACCTGACTGGTAAGGTGGCTGAGAAGGCTCTCGTATCAGCAGACATCACCGTAAACAAGAACATGGTACCCTTTGATAGCCGCTCGGCATTCCAGACCTCTGGTATCCGACTCGGTACTCCCGCTATCACTACTCGTGGCGCAAAGGAGGATCTCATGAGCGAAATCGCCGAGATGATTGAGACCGTACTCTCTAATGTTGACAACGAGGAGGTAATAGCAAGCGTTCGCGCTCGTGTAAACGAGAAGATGAAGGCTTACCCCTTGTTTGCATATTAATCATAAACAGGTTTTATATTGTCATCCTGAGCATAGCGAAGGATCTCGCATCTACTCATGAGATTCTCCACTGTGTTCAGGATGACAGGTTTATAAGTCAAAGATAGAACATGAACAAACGCTGGCACCTACCCTTCCTATTGTTCCTCATCGTAGGAAGCATCATCATCATAAGCGAAAACAAACCCTCTTACCGTACCTTGCAAGGCAAGATATTCGGCACACTCTACACCGTAACCTATGAGCATAATGAGGACCTGCAGCCACAAATCGTTGCTGCCATGCAGGCCGTAGACAATTCATTGTCGCCCTTCAACAAAAAATCTATCATCACACACATCAACAACAACGATAGCGTATGTGTGGATGAGTTGTTCACAGAGGTGTTCTGCACTGCCAAGCAAATATATAGCGAGAGCTACGGGGCTTTTGACCCTACGGTGGCACCACTGGTCAATGCTTGGGGTTTCGGCTTCAAGAAGGGGGAAGATGTCAGTGCCAACACCATCGACAGCCTGCGCACGCTGGTCGGCTTTGACTGCATTGACCTCAAAGACAAGCAGATCGTAAAAAACGATAGCCGTATCATGCTCGACTTTAGCGCCATAGCCAAAGGATATGGTAGCGACCGCGTGGCTTATGTCCTCGACAGTTGTGGCATAAAGAACTATATGGTAGAGATTGGTGGCGAAGTGGTGGTAAAAGGACATAACAGGAATGGCAACCCATGGGGCATAGGCATCACAAAGCCTACCGACGACTCGCTCTCCATAAACCAAGAGCTACAGACTGTATTGCGACTTACCGACTGCGCTATTGCCACATCGGGCAACTACCGCAATTTCTACTACAAAGATGGCGTGAAATATGCCCACACCATAGACCCACGCACAGGCTATCCCGTACAGCACTCACTACTCTCTGCTACGGTCATCGCCGACAATTGTATGCGTGCCGATGCATTGGCTACCGCCTTCATGGTATTGGGCGTAGATTCTGCTATGGCCTACTGCAAGCGACACCCCGAAATTGAGGGATACTTTATCGTAGCTGCTGACAGTGGGAGCTACGAAGTACAGAGCACTATCGAATAAAAGGTGCGAATCACCGATTTAGACAATCGTATAAGCATAAAAGATAAGGGCGAAGAGTAGTCTTCGCCCTTTCTTCTTATCTTTTTTTTAAAAAATCATTTATCGCGCAGTCTTTGCACTGATCTCGAGAATCAATTCGGCAATATTGTCCGTAAAGAGACGCACTGCTACGGCGATAAGGATAACACCGAAGAACTTTCGCA
>JAFYMV010000012.1 GCA_017548225.1 Bacteroidaceae bacterium
ACTTCTCGCTATAATGGCTCTGACGGTGCACTGAGCAATGTGCTGGCTGCCTATAATACCGAGGACTCAGACTTCTTTACTAACAATATTTGGGCCTTGACCCACATGTATTACAAACTCTTCTTATACTATCATGTGTTGGGGCACAACCCGAAGTTCTATCCCAAACTCTTCGAGATGCTTCGTCAAGACCCGATGAGTGGGGGATATAATCAGAATGGTTCCACTTCGATTCTTCATTTCTATAAGAAATGTTGTGAGGCAGCAGGCGAAGACCTCACCGAGTTCTTCCGTGCCTATGGCTTCTTCCGTGTGATGACCAATCGCCTGGTGGGTGACTATGCCAACTCTGTATATGACCAGACACAAAAAGATATTGACGATGCCATTGCTGAGGTAAAAGCATTGGCTGAAACGAAAGGTTGGGAACAGAACATAGCCGTGCTCTTTATCAATGACGATACAGGCGAGCAAATCCTGAGCCATAGGGACGATGTGGAATATCTCCAACCTTATGAGAGTGCCGACTCTGAACTGGGTTGCTATGCTTCGTATGTTAATACAATCGAGCCTAACTACACTTATACAATTACAGGTAACACCGTGACCATGACAGGTAAGGGTGGTACTGGTATTGCTATCTTCAACAAGAATGGTGAACTTATCGGTTTCTCTGATAATAAGACCTTCAAGGTGTCTGATGAGTGTGCTGTTGCCATTGCATCAGGTCAGGCTAAGGTGGTAGCCATGAAGGCAGATAACACCCCTGTTGAGGCGGTTGATATCATGGATACCGATGACAACGAGGCGAAGCATGCTCTGTTGGGCGAATTGCTCGATAATGCAAAGGCAATTGTTGATTTCTCTGATGAGTCAAACTCTAAACTCGGTTATTATAGAGAGGATGCATTGACCGACCTGCAGACTGTATATGACAATGCTAAGAAGGTATATGATGATAGAGCTGTTGCATCATACGATGCGGTATACGATGCGCTCAATGTGGCATATAGCGAAATATTGCACAATGACTATGCACGCATAGGCCTTGTGGTGGGTAATGCTTATCGTTTGCAGAATAAGAATTATCCAGAACGCTTTATGTCCGTGGAATGGAAAAAATGGAAAACTGAAGGAGAAGGTGAGAATGCTGTTGATGTCAATAATTGGATAATGGTAGGTGAAACTACTGAACTTACTGATGCACAGAAATGGTACTTCGAGGAATCTGATACTGAAGGTCGTTACTACATTAAAAACAAATCTACGGGAAAATATGTAGCCAATGCTATAGGAAGTACTGCAGTAACAGTGGACAAAACCAAGGAGGAAGCTCAGACTTATAAGCTAGAAGCCATGGGTAATGGCTTATGGGCACTTGTAGGCTCTGATCAAAATTTACATCATGGTGCATGGAATTATTCTTACAATGTTTTAGGTTGGTGGGATAATAACGCTACTGCGTCACAGTGGTATATCACTGCAGTAGAACTGGACGATGCTGCTGAAAAACTGTATGATTTGAAGACACTGATAGGCGAGACCGAAGCCTTGATTGACGAGGTGGGTTATGCCACACAAGTGCAGTTGCAGGCAACAGACTCCCTTGCAGCCTTCCATCTTTATTGTAATGCATTGTACAACAGAAATGCAGGCAATAACAATGAGGATAACAGTATGAATACAGCCAAGTTGCTTGATGGTGACTTCACAACACATATTCATACGGACTATAGAGGTGGATCTACCTATGAAGCCCATGATGACCTTGATCACTACTTGCGCGTAGATTTGGGTAGTGGTAATGCCGTTTCGGAATTTAAGTTTACCTACACCACGCGTAATGCAGGTGATGCGAATGCACATCCCAAGACAATCAAGATTGAAGGTAGTAACAATCTTGTTACATTTGAAGAGATTGCTACACTGCCACGAACAGGTGAAACACCTTTGCCTGGAGCTAATACCAATAACGATGGGCGTGGTAAGTATACATCTCCGACGATTACAAACGGGAAAGAGTATCGCTACCTCCGATTCATGGTAACCGAGACACAGGGCACTGGTAAGTCTTATGGCAATCATCCCTATTTCTACATGGCAGAGTTTGACCTTGAACTGGATAACATTGTAAAGGTCGATGGCAAGTATTCAAGCGAAATCACAGTTGATGAGTTAGCAAATGCTTTCAATTCTCTATTGTCAGCTAAGGAGATTGTGGAAAATGCGAACTCAGAACAGTATGCTACTGCATACACTGCTTTAGAGGAATATTACAATGCTTTGCTTGCTGATAAGAATACAATTGAAAATTCAAATCTTACATCTTTGAAGAATGAACTCTTCACCTTGATGGGTAATACTACCACCTTGATTGGTGAGTGTGGTACGGTGACTTTTACTCCTGGTACATTTAACGGAAAGGCTCCTTTGCAAACCACAGAGGTGAATGGCGCTTTCTATCTATGGACTAATGCGCAGTCTACTCAAGAGGGACCCATTGCAGATCTGATAGATGGAAATAATAATAGTTATTTTCACTCTGATTATAGTGGTAACAATTCTAAAGATGAACTTGACCATCATATAACGGTGAACTTGGGTGAAGGTAACAAGGCGCAAGAATTTACATTTAAGTATGTTACTCGCCATAATGCAGACACCAATTATCCTAAGACGATAAAAGTTTTGGGAAGTGTGGATGGTGATACATACGAAGAAATAACCTCGGTGACAGATTTGCCTGTTGGAAACACTGAAACTTATCTTTCTGATACTATCACCGCAACCAAGTATTATTCATACTTGCGCTTTATGGTTACTGAAAATAATAACACAGACTCAAGTAAAGGCGTAAAAGGTGGTCATCACATCTTCCATATGGCGGAGTTTGAACTGAATATCATTGGTATTCCTGAAAGCTATACTGTTGAGTTGGGAGCAGGTGCTGGTGATGCAGGTACAGATCTCTTGATAGAAACTTATAAGAAGAATGCCGAGGCACAGGGAGCATATGATTATGCTACCTCGGAAATGCAAGTAGAGGCTGCCATAGCTAAGCTCCAAGCTCAGTACGATAAGTTGTTGGCAGCCCAGCAGTCGAGCGACAAGGCCGCACTTCGCGAATTGGTAGCACTTGCTACAACACTCATCAATGAATGTGGTACGTTGACCTATGTGGAGTCTCCGTCGACAGCATCGGTAGAGTTGAAGGCAACAGAGACCACAGGGTATGCTTACCTAAGTTGCCCATATCTATTCTATGATATGCGCGATAATCCTGGCGATAGTGATACTAACTGTGCTGACTTGCTTGATAACAATACGAGTACATATATTCATACCAACTACAATGCAGCTCAATCTACTTATCCTCACTATCTACAGGTAGCCTTTGGAGCGAATGAGATTCCATTACAGTTTAAGTTTAGCTATACTACTCGTCATAATGGTCCAAATCAAGTCCCCAAGCATATTATCGTTAAGGGTAGTAATGATGGTGTGAACTTTAAAGATGTGGGTGAGTATGATTGGGAAGATGGAAATAGTCCATTGCCTACTACTCAGAATACGAGTTGGACGGCTCCCGAGTATCTTACTGGTGGATATGCCTACTTACGCTTCTATGTGACTAAGAGTCCTGCAAGTGTAGAGGGCGCTACTAATACTACCACACCCTTCTTTGCCATGTCTGAGTTTAGTATGTCCTATACTGGATATGCCATTAAGTGGAACAACGCACAGCATGGTACGGCAACAAATGAGCATTTGATTGCTGCATATGAGGCAAGAAATGCAGCCAACGAACTTCTTGCTACTACTACCACAAAGGATGATCTTCAAGCTGCTACTACTGCATTGCAAGAAAAGTATACAGAGCTTTACAACGCCAAGAATGGTATACAAAATATTAATTTCACCATCTCTTCAAATGTCTTAGGCGGTGGTGTGAATTACAATGAAGTAGATTATACCGAAACATTGATAGCCCCCTCAATACTAACCGCAAGCGAACTCAAAGCAATTGCACTTGAAGACTATGTGGCAAAGAGTATTACAGTGGCTGATGGGGTTATCACCATTATATATAATAAGGTGTATACCGTAACGATTACCGGTGGTGAAGGCGAGGGTCGTGTAACATTTGGTGACGATGAATATGCAAACGACGGAACATTCGATGCCTCGCAGAACTCATTCACTGCAGCAGATGTGGAAGCAAAGAATGTTGAGGGTTACACTAAGTCTGAAGTAACAGTAAATCATGAGACGGGAGCAATCAGCGTTACCTATACTCTCGATAAATCTGCATTGAATACCTTGCTTGGAGAAACTTTAGAACTCATCTATGCATGTGATGGTTTTGTTAACTCCGCATTTGTAACAACAGAGTTGCTGAATGAGGCCAATGCAGCCTGGGGCACAGCACAGGAGGCGTTGGGAACCGTGCAAACACGCAGTGAACTCAGTGACGCATTGAATGATTTGCAGGCGGCTCATGATAAACTCAATGCGGCAAAGACTTCTGCCGAGGCCGAGGCTGCCGAGCGCACTGCGTTGAAAAGCCAGTTAAGTACTTTGATTACTGAAACAGAAACACTCATCGCCTCATGCTACGATAACGATGTGCTGAAATACGTTAACTCAGAGTTTGTCACTGAAGAGACAATATCAGCCGTTCGTACTCTCGTTGAAGCTGCTGAGGCGAAATGTGAAACTCCAGGTACAACCGCAGACGAGTATCGTGCTTCTATAAGTGCATTGACTGAGGCAAAGAGCACCCTTACTACCGCTATTGAGAATGCAAAGGCTGAGGCTACCGAACGTAATGAACTGAAATCACAGTTGCTCTCATTTGTTGGTGAAACCGAAACTCTCATCGCGTCATGTTATGAAAACGAAGTGTTGAAGTTCATCAACTCTGAGTTTGTAACTGAAGAGACCATATCAGCCGTTCGTACTCTCATTGAAGCTGCTGAGGCAAAATGTGAAACTCCGGGTACAACCGCAAGTGAGTATAATGCTTCTATAACAGAATTGACAACAGCAAAGGAAGAATTAGCTACCGCCATTACAAATGCGATAGCCGAGGCTGAAGAGCGTAATGCGGAGCGTGCTCTTTTGAATGAGTTGATTAATGCTACAAAAGAACTTATCACTCTTTGCGGAACAACTCCTGGTGATGCAACACAAGCACTTATCGATGAGGTTAGTGCAGCAGTAACATTAGCTCAGGCCATTGCTGATAATGTAGAAAACACTCAGGACGAATTGACAGAGGCTAAGGAAGCTTTACAAGCTAAGTATGATGTATTATCTGCAGCACAGCAATCTACCGCTAAGGCTGATCTACTTGATTTGATTAGCCAGACTGAGGATTTGATAAACCTGTGTGGAGATATTGAACTCTCTCCAGCTACCGAATCAGAAGGTGTAGTAACTTTACAGACAGAAGATCCTAATGCTCCATTCTATCTCTCGACAAACGCAACTGAAAATAACGAAGGTGTAATAGGTAATTTGCTGAAGGATGGTGATGACTATTTCCATAGTGCTTGGAGTTATGCAGTAGGTGAGGCGCATTACCTCCAAGTAGATATGGGTGAGGGATATGCACTTAAAGAATTTGTATTCTCTTATACTACTAAGAATAACTTGCGCAGCCCATATCCTACGGAAATAGTTGTATCGGGAAGTAATGATGGAGTATCATTCAAGCAATTGGATGTATTCAATGAAGGACTTCCGACAACTGCTTCAACATCTTGCGATATTCGTGTGTCATTGAATAGAAGCTATCGCTACTTGCGTTTCGTAGTGACAAAATCGGCAGCAGAAGGTGTGAACTGTAAGCCAAGAGATGAGTTCTATTGTTTTGCTATTTCTAAGTTTAGTATAACTGAATACCCTGCTAATGAAACATACTATGTGGCATCACAGAATCCTAATGGAAGTGTTACAGAAGAACAATTGCTTAATGTGTTTGATGCGAAAAATGAAGCGACAGAGTTTGCAGCCAATTCGTATAACCAATCTGAACTTAATAGCAAAAAGAATGAACTTCAAGCCTTGTACAACGCTCTCCTTTTGGCAAATAATACAAATCTTTTGCCCATAGTATTTACTACCAATATGGAGAATCCCGTGCTCTATACCCTAAAGAGTAAGCGCGGTGATACCAAGACACTGCAATATGACCCTGCTGCAGATCACATGTTTAGTATTGCAGAAAAATCGGATGCTAATGTAAAACAGATGTTCTATTTTACAATTGGTGATGAACGCACTAAGGTGTATGTACACCCCTTCGCAGCAGGTGAGCAGGTGTTGGCGGCAAGCAATACAGGCGATGGCGCTGCTAAGGTGTTTGCAAAAGAGAAAGGCGAACTGCGCTATGAGCAATGGACAATTGTGGAAGTTAAGGTCAATGAGGTAGTTTGGTACAACTTACGCCCTGCGGGAACTTCTACCAACTTTAGTAACTATGGTGGTGTTAATTCCAAGATGGGTTTCTATGGTACTTCAAACGATGATGGCTCACTCTTCCAATTCATTGAAGTTGATGAATCAACAATCGAAGGTAGCAGTGCTTATCATTCGTTGAAGGTGTATTATGATGAGGTGACCAAAGTGAAGAGTGCTGAGATTACTGGTAGCAGTAATGTAGGATACTATCCCGAGAATGAAGCTATTGCTTATAATTTAGCGTACGCAAATGCTGCAGAATTGCTAAATGGAACTTCTGATTATGACAACTATCTTGCTACCTACAAGGCGTTGTTATCTGCTAATGAGGCGCTCGTAATGAATATGCCCGAAGAAGGTGTGTATTATACTATTGTTTCGGCTTGTTCTGGAACTAGAGGTGGACAGTTGATGTATGCCACTGGTGAGAATAAAATAAAATTCGGTAATGACAAAAAAGCGTCTGATGATTCATGGATTAGACCTGAAGCTTTGTGGACAATCACGGCGGAAGGTTATTTGAAGAATCTCCAGACGGGTTGTTCTGTATGCACTTCTTCAACTTGGGGAGGTCACCATACATTGGCTGAAGAAGGAGCAAAAGCGGTTTCTATAGAGTCACTCAGTTTGGATGGTCAGATTAAGTTGACTCCTCAAGGAGGTCATCCTTTGCATGCGCAGGAAACAGGCTCCGTAGTTGTGGGTTGGCCTTCTGGCGCTAACGATGCTTCCGCATGGCGCATCGTGGAGGTTAAGGATATGGCTCAAGTTAAGCACCCAGTAAGCATAACCCAATACGAGCATGCAGGTCTCTATTTGAACTATCCTGTAACTATTCCTGATGATGTGAAGGCTTATTATCTTGATGGCTCTAAGATTTCAATAGATGATAATGGAATTGGAACTTTGAAACTGACTCTGATAGATGGTAATATTCTTCCTGCACGCACGGCTGTCATCTTGTATGCACCTCATGGGGATTATGATTTCGTCTATACAGAGGAACAAACTGATGAATATGAAAACCTCTTCACCGGTAGTACATATCAGACATATCGTGAAGCAGAAGAGAATCATAGATACTATGTATTCGGTCAAAATTATGGAGAGGTAGGTTTGTATAAGAATGGAGTGAAGTATGATGCTACAGGAGCTGAAGGTACAACTCACTATAAAATGTCAGCTAATAAAATACTCTTTGATTGGAATAATAGAGAGACAGGGCAACAAGCAAATTCTTTCCGCTTCCTTATTGGAGAACAAACAACAACTGATATCGATGATGAGTTGATGGATGCTGATGTTGTTATCTACGACCTTTATGGTCGTCGTATCCTTGAAGTGACTACTTCGGGAATCTATCTTATCAATGGAGAGAAACATTATATTCGAGTTAAATAAGTGTGTTGATTATTGTAATAGTAAAGATATGAGAAAAGAATATATCAAACCAGAGATTGAAGTTGTCGTATTGGAAGCAATGTCTATGTTGGCTGTTTCTTCCGGAGGGAATATAAAAGTTGACGGAGAGACAGAAATTGACCCTGATAATGGTAGCGAGCTCTCAAACCGTCGCCGTAACTTTTGGAATGAAATTGATGGTGGATGGTAATGTTGGCTTTTGGCCAATAGCAATAAAAATAGGAGATGTCCGAAAGGCATCTCCTATTTTTATTCTTATGTCTAAACTCACATCTAAAAACTCAAAGCTCACAACTCATAACTAATTACTGTAGTTTAGGAGTTTAGAAGTTACGCTCCGCTTAGGAGTGTAGACAATAGAGTAGTGAGATGTGAGTTTTATCGTGCCATGAATATTTATTGTTCCATCAAGGTGTAATAAGTGGCTGGCGATGAGTGGTATTGTCTATACTCCTTAACTCCTTCACTCCTTTACTCCCCAAAAGGAAAAAGCAGCGGCATAGCCGCAAAAGCTCTCATTCCACAATTACTCTATCACCTGATAGATGTGGGGGAGGTTGCGGCCTTCGTGGTTGTAGTCAAGACCATAGCCTACGATAAAGTCGTTCTCAATGTCAAAGCAACGATAATCGATCTTCAGATCTACCTTCAAGCAGTCGGGCTTTACGAAAAGTGAAGTGATGTATACCTCTTTGGGTTTTTTTTCGCCCAAGATGTGGAGCATCTCCTTCATGGTGAGTCCTGACTCGATGATGTCCTCAATGATGACTACTGTGCGGCCCTCTACATTCTCTTTCAGGCCGATGAGTTGTTTTACATCACCTGTAGACTGGTCGCCCTCGTATGAGGCAAGGCGTACGAAGGTAATCTCGCAGGG
>JAFYMV010000061.1 GCA_017548225.1 Bacteroidaceae bacterium
CTTGCAGAATGAATACAGAAAACATAGCCCCATGCTTTTGTATACAGAGTAGCACACATCGTGCACTACGCCTTGGGCGTATACAAAACATCAAGAAGTTGTATACTAACAACTCCTCAGAGCGATTGATTTTCTCCATCGGTCTGCGGTGAAATTTTCCAGATTTCGGTTTCGCGGAACGGAGCCAAAAACGCTTCTTTATGTAGGTCATAGGTCGCTGGGCGAGCTATGACACTGCGAAGATACGCAATTTTTCGGAAATCAATCGCTGCATGGGGCTAATTTTCTTTTTCAAACCACAGATTACCCTGATATATTTTTGTCAACAGACCACATCAAAAATCCGTGGTTATCCGTGCAATTCGTGGGAATCAATAAAGCCCACAAATGGACACGGATTTACACAAATCTTTTTCATCAACAGAACTTAGACCGATTAAACTGCTTGATTCTTTTATGCCCACAAATGACACCAATCTTCACGAATAAAAAACAGTGAAATCACATGCCATCGCGTTGAATATCTTTTTCTTGTCAACTGATTATACCGAACTTAAACTGTTTTTTCTCTCACGGAGTGTTTTCACTCTAAACACAAATCTCTATTAATAGCCTGTAAATTGTCATGAATAAAAACCGTGAAATCATGTGTATTCGTGTTGATAAAATAGGTTAGCCCACAAATGGACTCTCTCTAAACTTATTAAACGCCCACAGATGGCACGAATTTACACAAATCTCACACGCGCTACGCTTGTGCTGCCATCCGGATGGCTCCCTAAACATTAAACTCTAAACACTAAACTAATATTTCGTGCTCATCCGTGCAATTCGTGGGCTATAAATGATTCATCCGTGGGAGGTCAGGAGATCTGTATCCCCAAGTAATACTTGTTGCAGTCGGAGTCGATGCCTGCTCCCCACTCATCAGCCACTTTGCTGAGGGCGCTCCAGATGTCGCTTTCATTCTCGGCCCACTCGTTCATGTCATCGATGGTGATGTCTACACAGAAGTGGTCGTGCTCGTGATAGTACTCGTAGCTATAGCTCCATCGGTCAAGGACGGCTTTCACTTCGTTCAAAAAATCTCTTTCTTGTTGATTCATAGTTTTTTGTTTTTGTTATGTTAGCCCACAAATGACACAGATTATCACGAATAAGAACTGTGACTTCATGTATCATCATGTGTATTGATTAGTATTTATGGATATTCGCGTTCAAAGACAAAGAGAACGTGACTCATCTCTATTTAACATGAATTTCCGTAAATAGCCCGTAAATTATCATAAACATATACTTGTATAACTGCATCCTTAGTCAACAAATAGAATTCGTGTCCATCCGTGATATTTGTGGGCGAATAAGATCAATCTGAGTGTAATCCGTGGTTTAGTTTACCGTTTTACCCGCAGGGTGTGAGAGGTAGGAGGAGAGTTCGCCCATACGGTCTCGACAGGCAATGGCACCTCGGACGAGAAGTTCGAGATTCTCCATCACCGATTCGTTGGATACCTCGACTTCGGTCTTGAACTCATCGAACAAGACAACCAGTGTGTCGTCATCTATCAGGTAGTGCTTGAGTATACTTGTATGGTTAAGTTCGTTGCATAAGTCGAGCACGACATAACGAGGCAGGTCTTCGACTCCATACGATACGGCAAGACTCAAAAGACACTCCATATTGTCGTAAAAAAGGGCATTAACCCTTAATCCTTGAAACTTGAATAAGGCACCATCTTCATCCCATTCATACTTGAAACCCTCTTCCTCGAGGAAGCGCTTCATCAATTCTTTTACATTCATAATCCTAATTTACTATCTACTATTTATGTACTATTGAGTCATTTATACTCCCTTTCGTGTTTATTTGTAGCATTCGTGGGAGATTTTATATCGCAAAGGTAAGGTCTCTTGCGTTATATTAGGAAGAGAAGTGAGGACTGATATTTGAGCATGATGAAAATAGTACCAAAAAGGGACGGTTTTGGTACTATGGAAAAGTTTGTGTATATTCGCATTTTTAAAACGATGACGCTGACGAAAACGAAAACAAGACTTACCTTCGTACCTTGATGTCGGTTGACCGTTGTCAAAGAAAAAGAATAAAAACAAATTAAAAATGTCATCCGGAGGCAGTCTGTTGTCTGTTGTCTGTTGACCGTTGACTGTTGTCCATAGACTATAAGAATCATGAAAGAACTAACTCCCGTAAATCAAGATAAGCAGGTGGCACTGAAGATGATGATTGATGGTTGCCTATTTGCTCCGTCAACATCGGCTTTGGCCAAGAGATTAGGCTATAAAGGTAAGACATCGCTTTATCGTATACAGCAGGAGGAGGCATCGGACAAGGCTGTGGAGGAGGCATGGGATAAACTGATTGCCTTCACAGACTGTGAGGAGAATACGCTATTTGCTGCGGCACGCGCCGTAGGCTATTGCCGTAACTTTAAGCGTGCGGTAAAGGAGGAGGGTAGAGGCCCGGTAGCTCCCGAGAATCAGCACAAGTGGGTGCTGATGGGGGTGATGAAGGATGATAGTGCTCGATTCTCCGAAAAGTTTCAACGCGAGGTATGGCCCGAGATGACTGACCTGCGCAAAGAGGATAACGAGGCCTTTTGGATGATGATGGCGCTCTACTACTTCGACGAGGAGGGGGTGATGGTATATGACAAGGACTTTGACCTATTGGCTATCCTTGAAGAGTTTCACCAGTTGCTACAACGAAACTATGAGAACTGCGAGCGCCCAAGGAATAGCGTGAACAATATCTTTAGGAAAGAGACCATAGATGCGTGTAGCAGAGGGTGTGTATGGGATTTGCTACTCTATGGTGGACTGGCGCTGATGCACTATGCCGAGCCTGATGCCATGAACCGTACGGCACAGGCATATGTGCTATACAACTTGGGTGATGATAGCTATTGGACTGCTCCCGACATGGTATATGGGGAGGGAGCACATGTGTGGCATCTGATGGAATTGTCAATCGGTGGTGGTCGTCACGGTGTATACTATGCCATGGAACTGGCAGTGGGCCGCAACAAGGAGGAGTTCTCCGTGGTACAGATAATACCGATGCTCTTTAACGAGAGTCAGGGATTCATACAGATGGAGGTGACGCAGGAACGCAAGATCGTTATTGCATCCTATGAGTGGAACGACGACAATACCGAACTGCAAATAAAGGCGACAAAGGATCAACACGCATGCTATGCTATACCTACCCGACTGCAGCGCATAAACCTTGATAACCCTGAGGGCAAGGATGCCAAGATATGGGCTAATGTGATGAGGGGGTACGATAAGAATGTCCCTGATAATGTGCTGCAGGCGGTATATGAGTTTGATGGTATAGAGTATTTGAGCGAATATGAGATAAAAAATGTGTCCATAGATCGCCATACGATGACCATCTGTGTGGAGAAGGATGGGGAGTGTACTGACTATACCATCAGCATCCAGCGCTATGACTTTCTCAAAACACTGCTCCCTTCAGATATTATCGGAGTGGTGCACCTCAAACGCACTGCCCAACTGTCGTTTCGTTGGGTAGATAAGGCGTATGTTATTCCGATGTCGGAGTTTGAGGTGAAATAAGGAAATAAGATTAATTCTTAATCTCTCTCCAGTCGGCAAGCAAATCGGCTACGATAAAGCTGCTGCCGCCTACATAGATGAAGTCCTCTTTGTCGGCTTCGGCAAGGGCGGTGCGGGTGGCCTCTTTCACGGTGGGGTAGGTGGTGCCGTACAGTCCGTGTTGTGCGGCCAGGGCTTGTAGCGACTCGCTGTCGAGGGCGCGGGCTACGCTGGCTTGGGCAAAGTAGTAGGTGGCGTGCTTAGGCATGAGGGCGAGCACGGCGTTGATGTCCTTGTCGTTGACCATGCCGAAGACGATGCGTAGCTGCTTGCAAGGTTGTGCTAGTATCTGCGGAACGATGTATTGGAAGCCGCCGATGTTGTGTCCGGTGTCGCAGATGAGGCGCGGCGTAGTGCTCAGTTGCTGCCAGCGTCCCATGAGTCCGGTGAGCTCGCATACGCGGGCAAATCCCTCGCGCACAGCCTCTTCGCTGATGGTGTAGCCGATGCGTTGTAGCTCACCGATGGCGTGGAGTAGGGTGTTGACATTCTTCTCTTGGCAGTATCCGCGTAGTGCCACCTGTAGGTCGCTATAGGGGTGGGTTTGGTAGATGTCGTAGTCGGTGCTTCCGTTTTTACTCACTATTATTGGTGTGTCTTGAGCAAAGGTGATGGGAGCCTGTTTCTCGGTAGCTTCGGCCAAGAATACGGGGCGTGTCTCTTCGTTGTGCTCACCGATGATGATGGGCGTGTGGGGCTTGATGATACCCGCTTTCTCATGAGCTATCTTGCCCAGTGTATCGCCCAGGAATCCTACATGGTCAAAGCTGATGTTGGTGATGACGGTGAGGTCGGGGCTAATGATGTTGGTGCAGTCGAGTCTACCGCCTAGTCCTACCTCGATGACCGCTACATCGACCTGCTGCTCTGCAAAGTAGTGGAAGGCCATGGCCGTGGTGAGCTCAAAGAACGAGGGGTGCAGCGGCTCGAAGAAGTCGCGATGTCCTGCCACGAAGTCCACCACAAACTGCTCCTCGATGGGCATTCCGTTTACGCGGATGCGTTCCCTGAAGTCCACCAAGTGGGGTGAGGTGTAGAGACCTACCTTGTACCCTGCCGCCTGAAGCACTGCTGCCAGTGTGTGCGAGCACGAACCTTTGCCATTGGTGCCCGCCACATGCAGGGTGCGGAATGTGCGGTGCGGATGGCCGAAATGTTCGTCTAGGGCATGGGTGTTGCTCAATCCCTCCTTATAGGCTCCTTGTCCGATGTTCTGGAATAGGGGGGCACTGTTGTATAGGTAGGTGATGGTCTCTTGGTAGGTCATATTCTTGGGGATGATTAATGGGGATGATATTGCTATACCACCCCCGTCTATAATAAAACTTTAATTTACAACTTATTGCAGCGTTCGAAGAAGTTGATGGCTTCAAGTTCCTTGCGACATGCCTCCTCTTCAGCGTCGGTCATGTTCTGGAACGGAGTACGGTTGGGGCCGAGGTCGAGGCCTATGAGCTTCATGATGCGCTTTCCGCACACGATGTTGCCGCGGTAGTGGCAGATGACATTGATGACATCCTGTGCAAAGTTCTGCAACTCGCGTGCCTTCTCTATGTCACCGGCATTCCAAGCGTCGATGATGCCCACAAGGTTGCATCCGTTATAGTTGGTCGTGCCACCGATACCACCCTGTGCACCACCCATAGCGAGTGAGGGTAGGATAGTCTCGTCCTGTCCGTGCAGCATGTCAAACTTACCGTTCTTGTAGAGGCGGCATTGGTTGTACTCGTAGATGCTCTCGTAGGTGTACTTGATGCCGGCAAAGTTGGGGATGCGGCCATCTACTGCCTTGAGGAACTCTACCATAGAGAAGTATGCACCGTTGAATGCGGGGATATGGTAGTAGTAGAAGGGCAGCTCGGGAGCGGCAGCAGCAATCTCTTCGCAGTATTTAACCAGCTCCTCGATGCGTCCGATCTTGGGGAAGGGAGGAGCCATGACGCCGATACCGAATGCTCCAATTTTCTGTGCATGGGCAGCCATGCGGCATGAGCTCTTCACGCAGGTGCTACCAACATGTACGATGACCTTAAAGTCCTTCGGTGCAGCGTGCATCCACACCTCGGCGAGGCTGATGCGCTCCTCTTCGGTGAGCATATATCCTTCGCCCGACGAGCCGTTGATAAACACGCCCTTGAGGCCGTTCTTCTGCAGCATCTCGGCATATGCAGGGATGGGTTCATAGTTCACCTCACCGTCAGCATAGAACGGGGTGAAAGGCGCATTGATAAGTCCGATAATCTTTTCCATAATGCTTAGTATTTAAATGTGTTGTTGAGTTATTTCTCTTTTGTCTTCAGCAGTTCCTCCAGGCGGAACATCTCGTCGCGGTACTGTGCCGCTTCGGCAAAGTTGAGCTGCTTGGCAGCCTCCTGCATCAGCTTGCGGGTGCGGGCGATGCTCTTCTCCAGCTGGCTGCGCGACATGTACTCCACGATGGGGTCAGCGGCGATGTTACTGAATTCTGAATTCTGAATTTTGAATTCTGGATTGCCATCCGGATGGCCGGTTTGTAGACTGTTGTCTGTTGTCTGTTGTCCTGCAAGGCTATTTCTGATCTCTTTGCGTATCTGCTGTGGTGTGATGCCGTGTGCTTCGTTGTAGGCCAGCTGCTTCTCGCGGCGGCGGTTGGTCTCGGTGATGGTTTTCTGCATACTTTCGGTGATGCGGTCGGCATACATGATGACCAGTCCGTTGACATTACGGGCAGCACGACCTGCGGTCTGTGTCAGTGAACGGTGGTTACGAAGGAATCCCTCCTTGTCCGCATCGAGGATAGCCACGAGCGACACCTCGGGGAGGTCGAGCCCCTCACGCAAGAGGTTCACGCCGATGAGCACATCATACTCACCGCGGCGCAGGGCATTCATGATCTCTACGCGCTCCATCGTGTCCACATCGCTATGTATGTAGTTGCATCGCACCTGATGGTTTAGGAGGTATTCGGTAAGTTCTTCGGCCATGCGCTTGGTAAGCGTCACCACGAGTATGCGCTCGTCGCGTTCGGCGCGCACGATGATCTCCTCCATGAGGTCATCTATCTGATTCAGCGTGGGGCGCACCTCGATGATGGGGTCGAGCAGTCCTGTGGGACGGATGACCTGCTCCACCACCACACCCTCGCTTTGTGCCAGCTCGTAGTCGGCAGGGGTAGCGCTGACATAGATGATTTGGTTGGTCATCTCTTGGAACTCCTCGAACTTGAGTGGGCGATTGTCCATGGCTGCCGGCAGGCGGAATCCGTACTCCACGAGGTTAATCTTGCGGGCGCGGTCGCCCCCGTACATGGCATGTATCTGCGGCACGCTCACATGGCTCTCGTCGATGACCATAAGGTAGTCTTTCGGGAAGAAGTCGAGCAGACAGTAAGGGCGTGTCCCAGCCTCGCGTCCATCAAAGTAGCGTGAGTAGTTCTCTATGCCCGAGCAGTGTCCCAGCTCGCGCATCATCTCCATGTCGTATGTCACACGCTCTTGCAGGCGCTTTGCCTCGAGTGGCTTGCCCACTTCACGGAAATATTCCACCCGCTTGGCCAAGTCATCCTCTATTTGGTATATCGCCTGCAGCGTGCTTTCCTTGCTCGTCATGAAGAGGTTGGCTGGGTATATCTTATAACCATCGTAAGTGTTCATGCGCATGCCGCTCACGGGGTCAATCTCTTCGATGGCATCAATCTCGTCGTCCCAGAACTGTATACGCAGCACATCATCGGCATAGGCGAGGTAGATGTCCACCGTGTCGCCCTTGACGCGGAAGTTGCCGCGGTTCAGCTCTAGGTCGTTGCGCACATAGAGGCTATCCACGAGTCGTCGCAGCAGTACATTGCGGTCGAGCTTCATGCCCACGCGCACCTCGATCATGCTGTTGTAGAACTCGGCAGGGTTGCCCATACCGTAGATGCACGATACGGACGACACGACAATGACATCATTTCTTCCCGAGAGCAGCGCCGAGGTGGCCGATAGTCGCAGCTTGTCTATCTCGTCGTTGATGGCCAGGTCCTTTTCTATATAGGTGTCAGTCGAGGGTATGTATGCTTCGGGCTGGTAATAGTCGTAGTACGACACATAGTACTCCACCGCGTTGTGGGGGAAGAAGCTCTTCATCTCGCTATACAACTGTGCCGCCAGCGTCTTGTTGTGGCTGAGGATAAGGGTGGGGCGATTCACATTCTTGATGATGTTGGCAATGGTGAATGTCTTTCCCGACCCCGTCACGCCCAGCAGTGTTTGTGCCGGCACACCTCCCAGCACCCCCTCGGTGAGTTGTGCTATAGCCTCGGGCTGGTCGCCCATGGGCTGGTAGTCTGATACGAGTTCAAAGTCCATACAGGGGACAAAGGTACGAATAAGCGAGCGAATAAACAATGCTTGGATTAAGAAAGCTTGCTTGCTATAATCAAAGCGTTGATTTATTCTCAGCGAGCGAAAGTATATTCGATGTTTTAATCAAAGGTGAGAATAAACGAGCGAAAATGTATCAAACTTGCTTATATATCTTTCTTAGCGAGCGAGCAATATAAAGCACTTGAGTGTTTTTCAACGAATGGACGTATCTCAATGACAAGTCATAAAGATACGAATATATAAGTGATAAACATGAAGTATGCTTCGAAAATAAAAATCTTTTTCGTCATACGAAGGCTTGTGGGGTGGAAATTACATCCCATATAGACCATAGGTGGTACGCAGTACACGGAACTCGGTGCGGCGATTCTCTGCATTGCAAATTTCTTGTTGCTCTTCGGGTAGGGTCAGTATGTATTCCTCGGAAAGTATTTCTCCCTCCTGCATGAAGGCATGGCGTTCAGCCATTTTCTTGGTTACAGTCTTC
>JAFYMV010000062.1 GCA_017548225.1 Bacteroidaceae bacterium
GGCTAAGGAGATTGCTGCATGGAAGGAGACTGTTGCAGAGCGTTGGGATGCTATCGAGGTAGTTTCTGCTACTAATGTTGCTGAGCTCGATGTTACCAGCGGTAGCGAGGTGAAGCTCACCGTAGTACTCGATGAGAAGGGTCTCGACGACGCTGTAGGCGTAGAGTGCGTAACCATCGCAACTGACTCAGAGGGTAAGGAGCACATCCACGCTATCGACACCTTGAACCTCGTGAAGAAGGAGAACAACATCCACACCTTCGAGTGCACACCCACCGTTAACAACGCTGGCTTCTTCAAGGTGGCTTATCGTATGTATCCCAAGAACGCAGACCTGCCTCACCGTCAGGACTTCTGCTATGTTCGTTGGTTCTAATCATCGGTAACATACTCAAGAAAAGGGCCTATGACCTTGCGGTCATAGGTCCTTTTTACTTTATTGTTTTTTAATTAAAGTTCCTTTGTTTTCTCACTCGCTTTTTTGTACCTTTACGGCACAAAACAAAATTGAGAAGAAACAACCTATTAGTCTATAACAAATCCCCTAACTATGAACAAGAATTATCCTATCTACCAGACAACATTTATTGATGACATGCGCTCGCTCGTGGAGGAGGCTGCACAGAACTTTCCCGATAGTATTGCCATCTCGTACAAGGACAAACCGTCTGACAAAACAGTCCAAAAGGTAACATTCACCCAGTGGCGCGACGATGTAAGACATCTCGGCACTGCACTGATTGCCAACGGACTGCGCGAGGAGAACATCGCCATCGTGGGCGAGAACTCGTACGGCTGGTGTTGTGCATTCTTTGCCGTGATGGCCATCGGCTCGGTAACGGTACCCGTAGACAAAGAGTTGCCCATAGAGGACATTGACGGCATCATCACCACGACCGGATGTAAGGCAGTCATCTATGGTCGCACAGCCGAGAGCAAGGTAAAGGAATTGCTCCAAAAGGGCGGACTGACATCGGCAAAGCTATTGGTAGCAATAGACTCTGCCCCCTCCATTGACAAGGACACCTTAGGCAAAAAGGAGCTGACAACCATCGCCGCATTGGAGACACAGGGCGAGGAGCGATACAAGGGAGGCGACAACGCCTACTATGACTATAAAATTGATGTCACCAAACTGGCATCTATCGTCTTCACCTCTGGCACTACAGGCAAGGGGAAGGGAGTAATGCTCTCGCAAGCCAACATCTGCCTTGACATGACACTTGGCATGTACAACTTTGACATCACCCGAAAGACATTACATGTGCTTCCCCCGCACCACACCTTCGGCTCTACGGTCAACTATGTGGGCCACTTGTCACAAGGCTGCGAGGTGTACATCTCGAGCGGACTGAAATATGTGAGCGACGAGATCAGAGAGCAGCAGCCTACACACCTTATTCTGGTGCCGGCATTCCTCGAGGTGATGAACCGCAAGATATGGACTACCGCACGCAAGACGGGCAAGGAGGGACTCTTGAAAGTGATGATGAAGGTGAGCGACGCCTTGAGAAAGGTGGGCATCGACCTGCGCAAAAAGCTCTTCGGAAGCGTGCTAGCAGCATTTGGCGGTAAGCTCGAACTCGTCATCTGCGGCGGAGCCAAGCTAGACGAAGAGATCATCAAGACCTTCGACTCACTAGGAATCACTATCCTCAATGGATATGGCATCACGGAGTGTGCGCCCCTCATCTCGGCCAACCGCAACAAGTACCGCAAGCCGGGCAGCGTAGGTACACCTATCCTCGCCTGCCGCGTCAAGATTGATAACCCCGATGAGAACGGCGAAGGCGAGATATGCGTCAAGGGCCCCAATGTGATGTTGGGCTACTACAACAATCCCGAGGCAACAGCCGAAGTGTTCGATAAGGAGGGATTCTTCCACACGGGCGACTATGGCAAGCTCGACGAGGAGGGCTGGATATACATCACCGGACGCAAGAAAAACCTGATTATCCTCTCGAACGGCAAGAATGTATACCCCGAAGAGATTGAAGCCGAACTCCAAAAGGTAGAGGGTGTAAGCGAAGTGGTGGTATATGCCGGCGAGAGCCGAGTGCAAAAGGATAAGATTACCATCGTGGCCGAGATATTCCCCGATGCCGACTTCCTCGCCGACAAGGGAATCACCGATGCCCAGAGATACTTTGAGGACCAGATAAAGGTAGTCAACGCCAAGATGCCGTCATACAAAGCCGTCAAGAGAGTGAAGTTGCGCGAGGTAGAGTTCAAAAAGAACACATCACGCAAGATTACCCGTTTCTCTATCGACAAGACCATCGACTAATGGGTATGAAAGGATTTACATCATAAAATCGGACAAACAAAAAAAGTAAAGTAAATCTAACATTCCACTGAGCAAATTGGATAGGGTGGCTGAAAAGCCGCCCTATTTTTATTCCTTTTTGCATCCATAAAGCTATTTTAACCCTTCAGACGCTGATACTTTCAAGAAATCCTCGTATCTTTGTATGTTAATTACATAAATTGTATAAGATTATAAAAAAACATACATGAACGAGACTCAAACACTGGTAAAAAGAATTGCAGAAGGCATTCAAGAAAAGAAAGGTAAGAATATCGTAATAGCAGATTTGACCGCTACGGACAACTCTGTGTGCAAGTATTTTGTTATTTGCGAAGGCAACACCCCCACGCAGGTGGCAGCCATCGCCGACTCGGTGAGCGACTATGTACGCATACACGCCGGCAGCAAGCCTACCGCTGTAGAGGGCATGCGCAACGCACGCTGGGTGGTAATGGACTATAGCGATGTGCTCGTACACATCTTCGTACCCGAAGACCGCCACTTCTACAACCTGGAGAACTTGTGGGCGGATGCACAATTGACCGAGATTCCTAACCTTGATTAATAAAGCTACATGAGCAATCAGCTACATCGTCCCGGAGGACGACCTACAACACCGCAAAAGCCGAAGAAGGGTCCCAAGTTTAGCCTAGCATGGGTATATGGCATCATCTTCCTCGCGTTGATATTTATGTACACGCAGGGCAATGATTCCTCAAAGGGCATCACACGCAATATAACCTATTCCGAGTTCAAGGAGTATGTAAGCAAGGGCTATGCCGAAAAGATTGTTGCCTACGACGACAACAAGGTAGAACTCACCATCATCCCCGACTCGGCAGCACGCATCTTCGGAAAGGCTGTGGTACAGGAGGGAAAGCCCGTAGTACTATATCTTGAGGCTGGCTCGATTGAGGCGCTCGACCGCTTCCTCGACGAGCAAGAAAAGAAGGGCACCTTCAATGGCAAGCTTGACTATAAGAAAAAGGACGGCACATGGAGCAACCTCTTCTGGAATGTCTTCCCCTTCATCCTACTCATAGGCGTATGGATGTTCATCATGCGCCGCATGGGCGGAGGCGCTTCAGGTGGCCCTGGCGGCGTATTCAATGTAGGTAAGTCAAAAGCACAGCTCTTCGAAAAGGGCGATGCCAACCGTATTACCTTCAAGGATGTAGCCGGACAGGCGGAAGCCAAACAGGAGGTGCAAGAAATTGTAGAGTTCCTGAAGAAACCCGAGAAATACACTGAGCTAGGTGGTAAGATTCCCAAGGGAGCACTCCTTGTAGGACCTCCGGGAACAGGTAAGACCCTGCTCGCCAAAGCTGTAGCCGGCGAAGCTGATGTACCTTTCTTCTCACTTTCAGGCTCTGATTTCGTAGAGATGTTCGTCGGTGTAGGAGCATCGCGTGTACGCGACCTCTTCCGCCAAGCCAAAGAGAAGGCCCCCTGTATCATCTTCATTGACGAGATTGACGCTGTTGGTCGTGCTCGCGGGAAAAATCCGGCTATGGGAGGTAACGATGAGCGTGAAAACACCCTCAACCAGTTGCTCACAGAGATGGACGGATTCGGCACCAACTCGGGTGTCATCATCTTGGCAGCTACCAACCGCGTAGATATTCTTGACAAAGCCCTGCTGCGCGCTGGACGCTTTGACCGCCAGATACATGTAGACCTTCCCGACCTCAATGAGCGCAAAGAGGTGTTCGGCGTGCACCTCAAACCCCTGAAGTTGGATCAGTCGGTAGACATCGATCTCCTCGCCCGTCAGACTCCCGGTTTCTCGGGCGCCGACATTGCCAATGTTTGCAACGAAGCAGCCCTCATCGCTGCCCGCCATAACAAGAAGAGAGTAAGCAAAGAGGATTTCCTTGCAGCCGTAGACCGCATCATCGGCGGATTGGAGAAGAAAACCAAAGTACTCACCGCAGAGGAGAAGCGTACCATCGCCTTGCACGAAGCAGGACATGCCACCTTGTCATGGCACCTGCAATATGCCAATCCCTTGATTAAGGTTACTATCGTACCACGCGGACAAGCATTGGGTGCGGCATGGTACCTGCCCGAAGAGCGACAAATCACAACTAAAGAGCAGATGCTTGATGAGATGTGTGCTATATTGGGCGGCCGCGCAGCCGAAGAGCTCTTCACCGGACACATCTCGACCGGCGCGATGAACGACCTCGAGCGCGTCACCAAGCAGGCCTACGGCATGATAGCCTATGCCGGCATGGGCGACAAGTTGCCTAACATCTGCTACTACAATAGCCAGGAGCAATTCCACAAACCTTATAGCGAGAAGACCGCTGAGCTCATCGACAACGAGGTGAAGGCACTTATCGCAGAGCAATACGAACGCGCCAAGCGTATGCTGCTTCAGCATAAGGACGGACATCATCAGCTCGCCGCCCTATTGATGGAACGCGAAGTTATCTTCGCCGAAGATGCCGAAAACATTTTCGGTAAGCGCCCTTGGGCATCGCGCAGCGAGGAGATACTTGAGCCTATAGAAAAGGTAGAGAAGGCAGAGAAGGCAGAGAAGACCGTCAAAAGCGAGAATAAGAGAAAGAAGGAACAGCCTACAATCTCCGAAAAGGTCGAGATTTCCACTCCGTCAGAGGAGCTCCCGCATTCCGAGAGCACAGAAAAGCCAGAAAAGGTTGAGGTATCTCCATCGGAAGCAACTCCCAAAGCTCCCGCGAGTGAGACCGAGCATCCCACCATGACGGAAGCACCCGACTACTCAAAGCCAAAAAGTTCTAAAAAGCCCAAAACGGAAGGGCTGTTCGGCGGCTTTGACTTCGACCAAGAAGACAGTTCCGAACAGTAACCCTAACGGGATACCCAATAGAAAAAACCAACAAACAATAATAATAATAAAACGAAGCACGACATGAAGAACTTTTTCCTTCGCACACTTACAGCCATCGGCATCGTAGTCGTACAGGTATTGTGCACCTACTTCAGTCCCTTCAGCCTTGCAGGGTTATTTATGTTGTTTACCGCACTGGCGGTCAATGAGTTTATCAAAATCGTTTCGTTAAAGGGCGAAGTGGAGGTGAGTCGTCCGCTCGTCGTCGTGGGAAGCTGCTACCTATTCTTCGCATTCTGGATCAACAGCCTTACCCACAACGAGTCGCTTATCCTCTTCATCCCCTATCTGGCATTCCTCTTGTACCTCTACATCAAGGAACTCTACTGCGAGCACGAAAACCCTATCGCCAACCTTGGCATCATCGTACTCAGCCAGTTCTATGTAGTCTTGCCCCTATCGCTCATCAATGTGCTCGCATTCACACAGTTCGACTGCTACAGCGCCAGCGCCAAGTTCTTTGCCATTCCTTTGAGCATGTACATCTTCATCTGGATTAATGACACAGGTGCCTACTTGAGCGGTGTTACCTTCGGTAAGCATAAACTCTTCCCCCGCATCTCACCCAAGAAATCGTGGGAGGGTTCTATTGGCGGAGCCTTGTTAACCACCGCCAGTGCCTTTGCTGTAGCCCATATCTTCCCCTTCATGAGCGTATGGCAGTGGATAGGCATGTCCCTTGTTGTAGTAGTCTTCGGCACCTTTGGCGACCTCACCGAATCAATGATAAAGCGCCACCTAGGCATCAAAGATTCAGGACACATACTCCCCGGGCACGGAGGTATCCTCGACCGTTTAGATAGTATGCTCCTCGCCATCCCCGCCGTAATCATCTATCTACTCGCCCTCTCATTGTAATGCATTATATTTCAAACAACAATAGAGGTAGCTTCAATCCAATCGAAGCTACCTCTATTTGTTTTTAACGGAGAGAACAACTGCTCTCCCATCTTTAAGGGTCAAGAGAATCCTTTTACTTTGAGTTTTTAGTAAAAAACTAATCTCTTGCTCTCAATTCAGCTATAAGTCTATCATTTTCTTCAGGCATACCGATGGTGATGCGAAGCGTACTCTCACAACCGGGAGTATGTGTGCGATCACGCACAATGAGTTCGCGAGCAATGAGGTATTCGTACAACTCACGCGAACGCTCGGTCTTTACCAAGAGGAAATTAGCATCGCTGGGATATACCTTAATCACATAGGGCAACTCACGGAGAGCTGCAGCCACACGCTCACGCTCAGCAATAATGGTCTGCACTTGAGAAGTGATATCCACATCAAGAAGGCGTTGTGCTAAAGCGAGAGTATCAGCACCGATATTATAGGGATATTTAACCTGTTCAAAGACACTGATGATACACTCATGAGCAAAAGCAATCCCCATGCGCAAACCTGCAAGACCATAGGCTTTGGAGAGGGTCTGCAATACAATAAGGTTGGGATACTCATCAATCAGTTCCACCATGCTAGGCTCAGACGAAAAGTCTATATAAGCTTCGTCAACCACAACAATACCAGGGAATTGCTTCACAAGGGTAATGAGTTGCTCATACGGGAAGGCATTAGCAGTAGGATTATTGGGAGAGCACACAAAGAGCAATTTACTCTGCGCATCTGCAGCACCGAGCAATTCATCTACGGGAAGAGAAAACTCCTGCCCTAACATTACCTCCCGGTATTCAATATCATTAATGGCAGCACACACACTATACATACCATAGGTGGGAGCAATACTGATAACATTATCCACGCCCGGACGGCAGAAAATGCGGAACAACAGGTCAATTGCCTCATCACTACCGTTACCAAGAAAAAGGCGTGCAGGATTCACATCCTTCTTCTGCGCAATAGTGCTGCGTACCTGCGCTTTAAGCGTGGTTGAGGGATAACGGTTGTACCCATTCTCAAAGGGATTCTCATTGGCATCAAGATAGATACCAATATTGCCTTTATATTCATCACGCGCTGTAGAATATGGCTTCAGGGCCAAAATATTGGGGCGGATGAGTTGTTGTACTTGTTCGATAGTCATGATAAACGAATTTTTACGGCATTAGCGTGAGCATCAAGCCCTTCAGCTTCTGCCATTTGTATAATAGTGCTGCCCAATGCGCCCAATCCCTCTTGAGTAAGTTCCTGATAAGTGATAGCATGCATAAAACTGTCAAGACCAATGCCACTATAGGCAGTAGCGAGCCCCATCGTAGGCAGTGTGTGATTGGTACCCGAAGCATAGTCGCCAGCGCTCTCGGGAGAGTAATGCCCTACGAAGATACTACCCGCAGCAGTAATGCGATCGGCTACACTCCAAGCATCGTTCATAGCAATGATAAGATGTTCAGCCGCATAGTCATTAGCAAAGTCAACCATCTCATCTACATCGTCAAACACAACGATGCGACTATTCTCCAAAGAGCGTGTAGCAATGTCAGCACGAGGCAACAGCGCCAACTGACGCACAATCTCAGTTTCGACTTGTGAAGCCAGCTTTTGACTGTTACATACGAGCAACGACTGGCTATCGGGACCATGCTCGGCTTGCGAAAGGAAGTCTGCAGCTACAAAAGCTGGCTGCGCAGTAGCATCAGCCATAACCATCACTTCTGACGGACCTGCAGGCATATCAATAGCAGTACCTTGAGCACTTACCATTTGCTTGGCTTTGGTAACATAGCGGTTACCAGGACCAAAGATTTTGTATACGCGACGGATACTTTCAGTTCCATAAGCCATAGCGGCAATAGCTTGAGCACCACCTAACTTATATATTGTGCGCACGCCACACAACTGCGCTGTATATAGTACCACAGGGTTAACCTTACCCGTAAGGCGATCGCATGGGGTACACAACACAATCTCTTCGCATCCCGCAATCTTTGCAGGCAGTGCCAACATAAGAATAGTAGAAAAGAGAGGGGCACTACCACCAGGGATATAGAGACCAACACGACGGATGGGCACTACGCGACGACGACAATGTACGCCAGACATAGTATACACATCGACCATCGACACTTGTTGTGCACGATGAAAGGCACTGATATTATCGGCTGCTTGCTGTATGGCCGCTTTGAGTTCACCATTCACCAAGCCATCGGCTTCGGCAAACTCTACTTCAGATACCTGTAGCGATTCGGGGCAACGGCCATCAATCTCGGCTGTGATAGCACGCAAAGCCTCATCCCCCCCTTGATGCACACGATCAAGGATAGCACGCACACGACTCTCAATGATGCTATCATCATCAGTGGCACGCTGCATGAGTGTAGGCCAACCCGAACGGGAAGGAGAAATATAAGTTTGTAACATGATATATTGAAACCTTCTTTATTCTATAACTTTATCCAAATCCAATACTAGAATACCTTCAGCACCTATTTGTTTGAGACGCTCAATCTTATCCCATAATTCATCAGCCTTGACTACAGAATGTAACGAACACCAAGAGTTATCAGCCAAAGGCATCACCGACGGACTGCGCATGGCAGGAAGGATTGAGATAGCCTCATCAACCTTGTCTGCGGGAAGATTCATAAGAATATATTTCTTACCACGACTATTGGTAACGGCGTCAATACGAAAAAGCAGCGAATCAAGAATAGCCTGTTTCTCTGGAGTGAGGTCAGGGTTGGCGATGAGCACAGCCTCGGAATGGATGACTTGCTCTACCTCTTTAAGGCCATTTGACACGAGAGTACCGCCAGAGGATACAATATCAAAGATAGCATCAGCGATACCTGCTGCGGGAGCAATCTCTACCGAGCCTTTGATGACGCGTACCGAAGCCTCTACCCCCTGTTCTTCAAGGAAGCGACGCAAGATGTTGGGATACGATGTCGCGATACTCTTTCCTTGAAAATATTTAGGAGAAGTATACTCGTCTGCCTTAGGAATAGCAAGTGAGATGCGACAACCGCCAAAACCTAGTTGGCGTACAATATTCACATCTGCAGCCGTCTCTGCCACCTCATTGTAACCTACGATACCGATATCGGCCGAGCCATCGGCCACAACTTCGGGTATATCATCATCGCGAAGGTAGAGAATCTCAATGGGGAAGTTGTCCACACGATCAAGAAACTTGCGCTTTTGGTCATTCACATTCATGCCTGCATCTTGCAGCAATTCAACGCTCTGTTCATTAAGGCGTCCTTTTGATTGGATAGCTATTCGTATCATATTATTCATTAATTATCATTTAGCAAAAAAGACTCACCATGTAGGCAAGTCCTCCGTCTCGTTTGGTGAATCCAAACTGCATACAACACTCACCTTATCTAGATAGATAAGCATGATAATGGTGTTGTAGGCAAGTTTGATTCATCTTTGTTATCCTTTCTTTAACCTTAACTTAATACCCGCTTAAGTACGAGTGTTATGTTGGGCGCAAAGGTATATCATTGTTTTTACCAATGCAAACAA
>JAFYMV010000063.1 GCA_017548225.1 Bacteroidaceae bacterium
CTTACG
Organism: Bacteroidaceae bacterium; assembly: GCA_017548225.1. GTDB lineage: Bacteria > Bacteroidota > Bacteroidia > Bacteroidales > Bacteroidaceae > UBA1189. Next base: position 7 of record JAFYMV010000063.1, read on the forward strand.
CAAATAGCTATCAATGATGCGCATCTCCTCATCGCTCACCAGACAAGTGAGACGGGCGTGGCGCACCACATCGCTCTGCGGCTTGGGACCAGTAGGCTTCGGCATCTTCATCTGTTACTATAGTTTTTCCTGATTGTACCGCAAAGGTAGGTTTTTTTTCCCAATATGTTGTAATTTATCTGTATATTTGCAATATCTTTGTGAGTTCTTAACTAAAAAGAGCTTAAAAAAGAGACAAAAGTAAAATGCAATATATAAGACGCTACACCATACTATTTGCGCTATTCGTGGGCTGCATGCTCGGCTTATGGGCTGCACCGGCACGAAAAGTCGCAATCACAGTAGAGCAGCCCGATAACACACGCCTTGAGCTATCTTTGTGCGGCGACGAGCACTTCCATTGCCTTATAACCACTGATGGCATCCCCGTAATACGCCAAGAGAGCGCCTATTATTATGCCCTGATTGGCGAGGAAGGGATAGCATCGTCAGGCATATTGGCGCATGACGCTTCACGACGCAGTCCTGAAGAGCAGGCTTTTGTAGAAAAGCTAACAAGTCCACAAGAAGCGCGTGCTTCACGCATGCAGCGAGTTGCCCCCAAACGAAGCAGCGAGGAAGAAGCCACATCTGAAGTGCCGACAAAAGGCGATGTGTATATCCCCGTTCTACTGGTACAATATGCCGATACAAAATTCTCTTCAGACGACCCCAAGAATGCCTTTGAAAACCGCATCAATGGAGAAAATTACACTGACGAAGGGGGACATGGGAGCATTCGAGAATATTTCATAGACCAGTCAAAAGGGATATTCAGTCCGCAATTTGACATTATAGGCCCCATTACTTTGAGCAACGACATGAAGTATTATGGAGGCAACGACAAGCAAGGGTATGACTTGCGTCCGCGCGAGATGGTTTCTGAAGCATGTCGTAAGGTGTATACCGACAAGATGGCCGATTTTACCCGTTATGACAATAATAACGATGGCTATGTCGACATCGTCTATATCATATACGCAGGATATGGAGAGGCGTCATACCCCGACAAGCTCGAGAATACCATCTGGCCACATCAATGGGGATTTGACGACCCACTCCATCTCGGTGGGGTGAAGATTAACCGCTACGCTTGCAACAACGAGTTAGACGGATACACTGGTGCCAACCTTGATGGTATCGGCACCTTTTGCCATGAGTTTTCACACTGTCTCGGTCTACCCGACCTTTATGACACCTCTTCAGCAGGCACGGCCTTTGGCATGAGCATGTGGAGCCTTATGGACTATGGATGTTATAACAATAATGGACATACCCCCTGCGGATATACCGCTTATGAGAAGGACTATCTCGGGTGGGAAACCATTACAGAACTAAATACGCCGACAAATGTAACCCTCACATCCTTGAGCGAAGGAGGCGAAGCGTATAAAATCGTCAACGACGCCAACCCCAACGAGTATTACATCGTAGAATACTGCGCCCAAAAGGGTTGGAACGCGTATGCTCCTGCCTCAGGCATGCTCGTCATGCATGTAGACTATCAAAAAAAGGCTTGGGAGGAAAACACAGTAAATAACAACCCCAAGCACCCTAGAATGACCATCATTCCCGCCGATGGCAAATTGTCTACGCAAACCCTTACTGGAGACACCTATCCTGGGACATCAAAAACCACAGAACTCACCGCCACTAGCAGTCCTGCCGCCAAAGTGTATACCGGTGGATACATGAACAAGGATATCACGCGCATCACTGCCAAGGACAATGCGGTAACATTTGATTTCATGCAAGGAGCACTACAGCCCCCTCATCTGCATACTCCAACCATTCTCTCTTTGACGGAATTCAGCATCAGCTGGGATGCCGTAGAGAAGGCTGACGCATACGACATTCGCCTTGACCTGATAGACAAGGATTCTTGTGAATTCACGGTACACACCGCACAGGTGGAAGAGTGCCAATACACCTTCAAGGGGCTCGTACAGGGCAGTTACCGTTGCCGCGTACGCATCATAAGCAATGGCATCTACTCCCACTATTCCGAAGCGCTACAAGTAGAACTTATCGATTCCATGATGCCCTCTGCCGGCGATGCTCCTCATATCTCCATCCACAATGACAGCATCTACATACAGGCGCCCGACTCGACTGCGGTTTACTATACGCTCGACGGCTCATACCCTACAGCATATAGCATACCCTACACCACCCCCTTCACCACCACAGAAAAGGCTACCATACGAGCTATAGCGCTGCGTGATGCACATCGCAACACTCCCATAGCCCAACTCGACAACTGGTTTGCTGACAATAAGGCCACTTACCGACTCACCTCTACCGCCCCCCTTCGAGCCGTAGTCGCAGAAGCTATAGGGGGTAACGATGCCGACGACTACCGCGGCTATTACACCTTTGGCGACACCATACATCACGATACGCAGGCATACATCTTGGATGGTTTTGATACTGGAGCATTCCGCCACGCCACAGCACTTCGCAGCATTACCGTAGAGGCATCGTCCATGCGCTATGTAGGCGACAGCCTTTTCCATGGTTGCCCCGCTCTCAACGCTGTTGTATGGGATGCCCCCATCGCCCTACCCGACGAGGCATTCGACGAGAATACCCAAGGCAATCTACTGGTATACCTTCCCGATACGATGAAGGCACCCGCCTCGCTCACTCGAAGGGCTTGCGCCACACTCATTCGCAACCATCGCTGCGGGACACTGGCACTTGACTCCGCATCCTCCTTTTACTGTCCACGCTCCTTCATTGCCCAGAGAGCAATCTACCGGCGCACTTTCACGCAGTCTACAAGACTGGGCACATCAAGCGGATGGGAAACAATCACACTACCGTTTAATGTCACACACACTACCCACTCCACCAAAGGCCACCTGTCACCTTTCGGCACGGATGGAGACAATCATTATTGGCTGGCTACCCCCCGCGACGGTGCATTTGCTCCATCTACAGAGATACTAGCCAACACCCCCTACATCATATCCATGCCCAGCCACGAGGCGTATGGAGACTATTCCATGGAGGGCACGGTCACCTTCTCGGCAGAAAATGCAGTGATACACGCCACTCCCATCAATGAAGAAGACACTTATGGCCTGGCTGCAGAAAACGAAAGCAGCAGAGCTACGACCATCGCGTTCGCCTTCATCTCCACTTACGATTCCATAGAAGCTGCGGGCAGTATATATGCCCTCAATGTGGGCAACAAGTATGAGTACCATGCTCCTGGAAGCGTATTCGTGCCAGGCAGATACGACACACCTCCATTCTCGGCATGCATGATAGCTATTGACCTCAGCCAAGCAGCCCCCTATTACCGCATAGCCCTAGCATCGGAGGAGCACTGCGATGATGATGCCGATGCACCCAAGGAGCTCAGCATCACAAGTCGAGGAGGATTCCTGTACATCGTCAGTCCCTACGCACATACGACCCACCTGTATGACCACACCGGTCGTATGCTGCGCACCATCATCTGCCAGGCTGGCGCCACCGAAGTAGGCCCGCTGAGCGAAGGTATATATATAATAGAACGAACAAAAGTGTATGTGGATCGTTGATAAGATAAAACTACAGATACTGCGCCTGCCCATCATAGTTGCAGCAATGGCGCTCCTCTCTTGCGAGGCAGAAGAGCAGACGCTCACCTTGGGGCCACTTGTTGTAGATAGCACAACGAGCGATGCCATACATTGCAGCGTAGAGGTAGCCGGAGGCATCCCTATCGACTACGGATTCTACTACGCCACATCAAAAGACGCAGCAGAAAAGATTACCGCCCCAAAGGTGAAAGGCACCTATGACCTCATCCAGGTCAATGCCAGCCTTGAGGGCCTAGAGTCAAACACCACATACTATATCAGAGCCTATGCGATGAACATGCGAGGAAGGGTATACACAGAAACCATAGAAGCGAAGACGCTGACGCGCATGCCCGAAGCCAATGACAATCAATACCCCGATATAGAATTTTAACAAGAAACAAAACAGCAACATACAATAGATGAAAGAATTTGTAATATCACAATCCAAGACCGAGCGTGCCGTGCTCGTAGGCCTCATCACACAGACGCAGAATGAGCAGAAGACACAGGAGTACCTTGACGAACTCGCCTTCCTAGCCGAGACCGCAGGAGCCGAGGTGGTGAAGACCTTCACACAGAAACTCGACTGCCCCAACTCCGTGACCTATGTCGGCAAAGGCAAGCTTCAAGAGATACGCCAGTACATCGAACTATGTGCCGAGGAGCCCGAGGAGGACGAGTTTGGCAACATCCCCGAGAGCCAAGAGGTGGGTATGGTCATCTTTGATGACGAGCTCTCGGCCAAGCAGCTCCGCAATATCGAGGCCGAGCTGAAGGTGAAGATCCTCGACCGCACATCGCTCATCCTCGACATCTTTGCCATGCGTGCCCAGACCGCCAATGCCAAGACACAGGTAGAGCTGGCGCAATACAAGTATATGCTCCCCCGCCTGACCCGCCTGTGGACCCACCTTGAGCGTCAGGGTGGAGGCTCCGGTGCCGGTGGCGGTAA
>JAFYMV010000013.1 GCA_017548225.1 Bacteroidaceae bacterium
TCGTCAGCTACTGAACCGGGGATACAGAATGCCTGGAGACCGATACCGATAGCCTCAGCAGCCTCGGCAGCTGTCTTAACACCCTTCTTGATAGCGATAGCGCAACCTACTACATAGGCCCACTTAGCGTTCTCGAAACAGATGGGCTGTGTCTCCTCACATGCCAAATAAGGATCAAGACCATATTGGTCGCAAATAGCGTTAGCCTCCTCAATAGATTGGATACCGTACTCGTTCAATGCAGCAAGAATCTGTTTGATACGACGGTCTTGGCTCTCGAATTTTACTTCTCTAATCATAGTTCTTTCCTCCTTATATTATTCGTGACGTGGATCAATGTGTTTAACTGCGCCCTGCTCAGCGGTGAAGCGGCCGTATGTACCTGTTACCTTCTTCAAGGCCTCGTTAGCATCGGTACCCTTCTTGATTTCGTCCATGAACTTGCCAAGGTGTACGAACTCGTAACCGCAGATCTGGTCGTCCTTATCGAGTGCTACACGGCTGATGTAACCCTCGGCCATCTCGAGGTAACGGGGACCCTTAGCGAGTGTGCCATAGAGTGTACCTACCTGGCTGCGAAGACCCTTACCAAGGTCCTCAAGACCAGCACCAATCATCAAACCACCCTCAGAGAAGGCTGACTGTGTGCGACCGTAAACGATCTGGAGGAAGAGCTCGCGCATAGCGGTGTTGATAGCATCGCATACGAGGTCAGTGTTGAGAGCCTCGAGCAATGTCTTACCAGGAAGAATCTCTGATGCCATAGCAGCAGAGTGAGTCATACCAGAGCAACCGATGGTCTCAACCAACGCTTCCTGGATGATACCCTCCTTAACATTCAAGGTGAGCTTACAAGCGCCCTGCTGAGGTGCGCACCAACCGATACCGTGTGTCAAACCTGAGATATCCTTGATCTCTTTTGATTTTACCCACTTACCCTCTTCAGGGATGGGAGCGGGACCATGGTTAGGACCCTTCTTTACAACACACATGTGTTCAACTTCGTGTGAATAAGTCATTTTTTCTTAATTTAATAAGTGAATGAAAATAAACTTTACAATTCTTGGAGACAAAGATAGTGATTAAATTGAAAATTGAAAATTGAAAATTGAGATTTTTTCTCTAAATACTGATTTTTGTCTTTATTATATATATTTAAGCAATGGTTTGGCGAAAAATAACTATCTTTTGCGTATCTTTGCACCCTAATCAGATAGGATTATGGATAAATTGATTACCGACGATATGCTGCGCCAAGGCGCTGAGGAGGGAATGGATGGTTTCCTTAAGGTGTTTACCGACGCTTACCTCGAAGTGATAGGGGGCGAGCTCAACGCTGAGACTATGCCCCGGCTCACAGGCACACAGCATGCACTGCTGGGATACCACTTCTTCCACGAGGAGATGATGGACGGCGGCTTCTGCCAACTGATACAGAATGGCTACGGACCCTACATCTTTGACAACCCCTTCGCCAAGGCCATGCGCCTGTGGGGACTAAAAGAGTTCTCAAAGGTGATATACAAGGCCAAGGAGGTATACGATGAGCACAAGGAGGACCTCACCCGCGAACGCACCGACGAGGAGTTCATGGCAATGTATGAACTGTACCCGCAGTTTGACGACCCCGAGGACTACTTCATCGAGAACGAGGAGGAGATAACAGCCACCATCGCCTACTATGTGGACGAGCATATTGAGGAGTTCCTTATTTGAGGTCAAAGACCAACAGTCAATAGACCTAACTAGAAAGAATAACAAAAATAAAAACAATTAGTAATTAAGAATATAAACAGAAAACAGATTAACAATCAACGAACAGACCTCCACAGCAATGGCGTCTGTTGACCGTAGACCGTTGTCTGTTGACAAAAAAAGCAACAATGAAAAAGATACTATTCGCAATAGCAAGCGTGATGACACTCGCGTTGACATCATGCTTTGAGAACACAGGATATAACAGCACATACTATTTTTCTCGCGTGGTGACCGTTACCCCCACAAGCAACTCTGTAAAGTTTGTAGCCGACTATACCGGCGAGGAGTTTAAAAGCTTTACCAACCTCAAAACCGAAGAGCAATTGGCACAATTCGGACTTGCTGATGCCAAGCGCGCTGAACTGTACATACGCCTCGATGTGGACAATGAGAACAAACAGGAAATCACATTGGAGCAAGCGCAGAAGGTGGACATTCAATCAGTATCCAACACCACACCTACCGATTCAATAAGACCCTTCGCATCATGGATGCAGAAGCCTCTCTTCAATGACTATGCGCCCATCGTATGGGTGGCTGACGGATACCTGAATGTGGTGCCCGTAATACCTTCAGATGAAGAGGGAAAATATTTCCTCACTGCAGAAAAAGCAATAAACGACACGCTGTACCTCAGATTGGGTGCGTCATACACTCCCAACCAAAACAAGCAGAACAGTGTAGACAAGTTGCAATGCTTTGACCTGCGTACACTGAACGATACTGCCGACGCTGACCTGGAGCAACGCGCCAAAATGATTGAGGTACTAGAAGCCATCAAGCAGCACAAGAGCGACTCGATGAGAATCGTGCTCACCGGCAAATTTGAGTGGACAAAGATTAACGGTAAGGACACCATCGGCGATATGAAAGCTATCACCGACTATTTCAAGTGCGAGTTTATCCGATAACCCGACTCATGGGCAATAACGAAGCATGAACTATAAAGAACTGTTCCAGCGCCTGCTCGCACTCATCGTCTCACCGAAAAAGGCATGGGTGGAGATATCCAGCGAATCGCCCCGACGCGATGTGATGGGCACCTTCGTGTACCCGCTCATTGCACTATGCGGACTGGCAGTATTGTTCAGCAAACTGATGGGGAGTGGCATGAAGCGCCTGACATTTCAGACTGCCGCAATGGACATCTGCAGCTACTGTGTAGCGCTTTTTGGCGGATTCTTCCTCGCAGTATGGCTACTCGACCTTCTGAAGAAGGAGATACTCAAACATGAGTCAGATATGCCTGGATCGCAACTCTTCGTGGGATACACCATGGGAGTGGTATTCGTGGCAGAGATATTGTCCATCCTATTTCCACAATTCTTCATCTTCAAGTGGATATTGCAGTTTTATGTGCTCTATGTGGTGTGGGAGGGTAGCGAAATCATCTTCACTGTACCCGAAAAGGACAAACTCACATTCACCATACTGACTTCGGTAGCCGTAATATTCTCGCCTGTAGTCATCCGCATTTTGTTTAACTTTATATCGAACATTCTTGGCTGATGGAAAAGAAAAAGCCTACCCCTATAAACATAAAAAACAAGAAGGCATCATTCGACTATGAGTTCGTGGATACCTTCACTGCGGGCATCGTGCTCACCGGAACGGAAATCAAGTCTATCCGCCTCGGCAAAGCCAGCCTCGTAGACACCTACTGCTACTTCATCAACGGCGAGCTGTGGGTGAAGAACATGCATATCTCGGAGTACTTCTACGGCTCATACAACAACCACACAGCCCGTCGCGAGCGCAAGCTACTGCTGAGCAAGAAAGAGCTACGCAACCTGCAGAACGAAGAGAAGCACCCCGGATTTACCATCGTCCCCACCCGACTATTCATCAATGAGAAGGGGCTCGCCAAGCTCGTCATCGCCCTTGCCAAAGGTAAGAAGCAGTACGACAAGCGCCAGTCGCTGAAAGAGAAGGATGACCGCCGCGAAATGGACCGCATGTTTAAGAGATAACATCCCAAAAATTTGCCTAGGGTTACCTAGGATAGCCTAGGATAATACAGGACATCCTAGGCAACCAACAACACCAAACACTATGCCTAAACGCCTCCTCGTACGCCTCTATAAGTGCGTTCTTCGCGCCATACCCCGTTCATTGAGCATCTGTCTGTGGCTGCTCAAGGTGATGCTACCCATCTCATTGGCAGTACGCGTATTACAGCATGTAGGCTTTATCGACTGGCTGGCAGCCCTACTATCGCCCATATTCAGCATCATCGGACTCTCGGGCGACTCGGCCATCATCTTCCTTACCAGTATCTTCCTACCTCTCTACCCTACCATTGCCGTGATGACTACGCTCACGCTCACCCTGCGCGAAGCTACCATCTTGGCTGTCATGTGCCTGGTATCGCACAACCTGCCGGTAGAGTGCTCCGTAGCACATAAGACGGGCTCACCCTTTGGGCGCATCGTGGCGTTCCGCATCGCCATGTCATTCGTGTCGGCCATCGTGCTCAACACCCTACTCCCCCAAAGCGATGCTCCCTTCAGCTTCATGAATATGGGCGCTGCCGAGGTCACCTCATGGGGCATGCTCTTCATGCAATGGCTCTCATCATCGCTTACGCTTACCGTGACCATCGTACTCATCGTAACGGCACTGATGGTGTTGCAACGCGTGCTCGAAGAGTTCGGCTGGATGCACCGCATTGCCCACATGTTATCTCCTTTGATGCGCCTCTTCGGACTCCCCTCGGGTTGTTAACTCCTTTGGCTCACGGGCAATGTCGTAGGCATGGCCTATGGTGCAGCCATCATGATTGACGAGGTAGAGCAAGGCCGCCTTACACGCCACGAGGCCAACCTAGCGAACCACCACCTCGGTGTATCGCACTCCCTACTCGAAGATACCATGCTCTTCGTTGCCATGGGCATCAGCTTTTGGTGGATATTCCTCACCCGATTAGCACTTGCCATGGTGGCAGTATGGACGATGAGAGGGATAAAAAGGTTGAGGGTTAGAGGCTAAAGTTGAGAGTTGAGAGTTGAGAACTAACTAAAAAGCACTGTCCCCTCTTCAAGGGGGACGAGTGAAGAGAGCAAAGCGAACAGAACGGAGGGGGTCTAAAAGAAAAGGCCCAAACGAAGAGAACTAAATCATGCGCCA
>JAFYMV010000064.1 GCA_017548225.1 Bacteroidaceae bacterium
GACGCTCTGTAGACACTTCACGAAGATACATGGCAATAGCTTGTGCCTCGAGCAAACCCACGAGGATAGGCAGACTGCGATTGCCCTCCTTCTCACGGAGCAGGGCGATGTAGAATTTGTCATTTGCCGCCTTCTGCAACAGATCTTGTACTTTAAGTTCTACTTTGTTCATATAACTATAACAAGCAAGAATTGCCTTTGTAGGACAAAGGTAAGGGATTTTTCGGGAATAATATAATATTGGCTCAAACTATTTGCAATAACATAAAAATTCCGTACTTTTGCAAAAATAACACAAAGGAAGCAGTTGGACGGTCTGTCGCTTGCTCCCTCGCGGAGTATGAGGAAAGTCCGGGCAACATAGAGCATCCCGCTTGTTAATATGCAAGGTGTCGGCGACGGCAGGGGTAACGCAGAAGAAAATAACCGCCTCGTTCAGGCGAGGTAAGGGTGAGAAGGTGGGGTAAGAGCCCACCAGGCGGGTGGTGACACCATGCGCTGTGCGTCCCGGGAGTTGCAAGGTCATGTATACCGGTGTTTGAGGGTTGCTCGCCCGAGCTGGAGGGTAGACCGCTATAGCCTGCTGGCAACAGTAGGCACAGATAAATGACAGACGCTACGGATACCGTAGTACAGAACCCGGCTTATAGGCCAACTGCTTTCTTTTTTTTCTATTAGGAGTACAGGAGTCAGGAGTGTAGGAGTTTAGACGAATGCTTTGACTGACGCAGACGAAACATATTCACGGGAACATGAAAATAGAAGTCAACTCCTAAAAAGGCATAGAGAAACACAACATATGAAAGAGAGATTCAGACAACTCGTACATTTCTTTACCCGCTCGCTATGGCGAGTGACACAAGCCGATGTGAGCCGTAGCCGATACACCAGCTACAACTTGATGAAGATTACCATCCAAACCGTCAAGTGCTTCATTAAAGATCGTGTATGGATACGCGCCGCTGCCCTATCCTACACCACCCTGTTCTCTATCATCCCCATCCTTGCCCTGCTCTTTGCTATTGCCAAAGGTTTTGGTTTCTCCAACCTCATGGAGCGACTGCTGCGCAACAACATGATACAAAACAACTCGATGGATATGGTGATGACATTCATCGACAACTACTTGGAATATGCCAAGAGTGGAGTGTTTATCGGAATAGGTATAGCCATGTTGCTGTGGGCTATCATCAATCTGGCCGACAGTATCGAGAGCAACATGAATGCCATCTGGGATGTCAAGAGGCCGCGTTCGTACTTCCGCAAACTGACCAATTACATGGCACTATACATCGTGCTCCCTGCAGTCATCATTCTGTATGCCGGTGTCAGCATCTTCATGACTACAGTATACCAGCAGTTGGCCGAGTACCTCATCATCAGCTCGTTCGTACACATCTGTTTCAAACTCGCTCCCTACATACTCTCGGGACTCATCATGACAGGACTCTTCTTCTTTATCCCCAACACAAAGGTAAAGTTCAAGAACGCCTTCATTCCAGGCATGATTACGGGTATCGTCTTCCAAGCGTTCCTATACATATATATACAGATACAGATGTCGGTATCGAGCTACAACGCTATCTATGGATCGTTTGCCATTATACCGATGTTTATGCTTTGGGCAGACATATCATGGAGTATCATCCTCTTCGGTGTAGAGATGAGCTATGTGAGTCAAAATATTGAATTATACAATTTCGGTCAGGAGGCCGACAATGTGAGCCGCCGTTATCATGATTTTCTTTGCGTGGTGGTAATGTCGCTCATCTGCAAACGCTTCGAACAAGGGGGGCTACCCTACACGGCAAGCGAATTGTCCGACGAGGGAGAGATTCCTATCCGCCTGACCAACCGACTGCTCGACGAATTGGAGACAATAGGACTCATCTACGGAATAAGCAATGACACCAAGTCTGAAACCGAGCACTACCTACCCGCTGTAGCTATCAGCAAACTTTCCGTTGGGCGTCTGCTATCCACTCTGGACAGTCATGGATGCGAAGATTTCAAGATAGACCACACCAAAGAGTTTGGCAGTCAGTGGGATGCATTTATCGGACACAAGGAGGACATGTATGCAAAAACCAATGACATCTTGCTGAAGGATTTATAAGTAGACGATAGAAGCGCAACAAATTTGTTGCGCTTTTTCTTTCCAAATATCACAACAAGTGTAAATTTTATTGAGAATTATTAGTAGAGTTGAACGATTATTCCTATCTTTGCCTTGTTATTTAGTAAAATGGTATGAGTATGTTTACCCAAGAAGACAAATTAATGTTTGCTCAACGCGGTGTTACCGAAGCCCAAGTAATGGAACAGTTGGAATGCTTCAAGAAAGGATTCCCCTACTTGTCGCTCGAGGGTCCCGCTTCTGTACGCAATGGAATACTGAAAGCTGATCAAGAGTTTTTAGAAGAGGCTTCTAATCAGTGGAATGAATACTTGCAGTCAAACCACGACATTGTAAAGTTTGTACCTGCTTCAGGCGCAGCCAGCCGTATGTTTAAGAATCTTTTCGAGTTCTTGACAGGTGGTCATGACGAGCCTGTAACAGACTTCGAGCATGTATTCTTTGACCACATAGAATTCTTCGGATTCTATGCCGCGCTCAACGAAAAGTGCAACGAGTTGTATGGCAAAGATATCAAGGCCCTGATGGAGGAAGGAAGCCACAGAAAAGTGGTAGCAGCACTGCTCAACCCCGAAGGACTCAACTTCGGTCAGTTGCCTAAAGGATTGTTGCTCTTCCATCTCTACGCTGATGGCACCGTACGCACTCCGCTTGAGGAGCACCTCGTAGAGGGCGCACTCTATGCACAGGACGAAAACAAGAATGTACATGTACACTTCACCGTATCGCCCGAGCACCGCGAGCTCTTCAAGGCAAAGGTAGCTTCAGTCGTAGCACGCTACGAGGAGGAGTTCGGCGTGAAATATGACATCACCTTCTCTGAACAAAAGGCCAGCACCGATACTATCGCCGCAGACAAGGACAACAATCCTTTCCGCGACACTGATGGTAGCCTTGTATTCCGCCCCGGTGGCCATGGCGCACTCATCGAAAATCTCAATGACTTGGATGCCGATGTGGTATTCATCAAGAATATTGACAATGTGGTACCCGACCGCCTCAAGGAGGATACCGTTACATACAAGAAGTTGTTGGCAGGCGTACTCGTATCGCTCCAAGCACAAACATTTGCCTACTTGCGTCGTTTAGACGAAGGCAATTGCACCCCGGAAGAGTTGCAAGAGATGGTTGATTTCCTTCAGAACAAGCTCTATTGCAAACACCCCGAAATCGAAACCCTCAAGGGCGATACACTCGTGGCTTTCTTGAGAAAGAAATTCGACCGTCCGATGCGTGTTTGCGGCATGGTACAGAATGTGGGCGAGCCCGGTGGTGGCCCCTTCCTCGCATACAATGCTGACGGCACCGTATCACTGCAGATTCTCGAAAGTTCACAGATCGACATGGATAACCCTGTCAAGAAGGCCATGTTCCTCGAAGGCACTCATTTCAACCCCGTAGATCTTGTATGTGCAATCAAGAACTATAAGGGTGAGAAGTTTGACCTGCCCAAGTATGTAGATAAGTCTACCGGCTTTATCTCTTCAAAATCAAAGGGTGGACGCTCACTCAAGGCACTTGAGCTTCCAGGTTTGTGGAATGGCGCGATGAGCAAATGGAACACAGTCTTCGTTGAGGTACCTCTTACTACCTTCAACCCCGTGAAGACCGTGAACGACCTGCTTCGCGACCAACATCAGAAGTAAGGAACACTTTGAATATTTTGTTATAGATACACTGATTCTTCGCCTCGTCCAGGATGTGCGCAACCGTTGTCATCCTGCACGAAGTGAAGAATCACTCTTTACAAGCTATGGGAAGAAACAAATTTTCAGAACGCGAAATAACGATTATCGGCAAACTGCTCGGGCGTAAGATGGCAGGCAACCGCAACCAACAAAAGATGGTGCGCCATACCTTACGCACAGTATTCGATTTCAATATATCCGACTTTAATGTACAGGGCAAAGCTTTCGGCCCCAAAGAGTTACAGGAATGCCTTCGTCGTGGAGTTATTCATGTACTTGATGATGCCACAATAGAAACCATGAAGGAGCGCTATGCCGAACGCAAGCAACGCGATGAGGAATTGCGCCAAGCCGAAGCCGTAGCCGATGGCGAAGTGGTTGACTGGCAAGAGGTACAGCGCCAGTGGGATGAATATTACAACACGGTACAGTAATCTTGTTATTTTCATGAAAAAAGCGTACCTTCGTACACCGAAAGAAGAATACGCACAAGATAGAAGCAATGGTACTAATAAGCTATCAGAATGTGGATGTCCACCAACAGGAGACAATCGTGTTGGAAGGAGTAGACCTGAAAATCAAAAAGGGCGAATTTGTATACCTCATCGGAAAGGTAGGATCAGGAAAGTCGAGCCTACTCAAGACCATGTATGGTGAGTTGGATGTACATAGCGGTACTGCCGAGGTGCTAGGATACGACATGGCTCACATACGCCGCAAGCAGATACCTGCTCTGCGCAAGCGCATCGGTATTGTCTTCCAAGACTTCCAGCTCCTCACCGACCGTAATGTACGCGAAAATCTCGACTTTGTGCTTAAAGCTACCGGGTGGGACGACAAACGCGAACGACAATTCCGCATCGAAGAGGTGCTGAAACAGGTAGGCATGCAAACTAAAGGATACAAGATGCCCCATGAGTTGTCGGGAGGAGAGCAGCAGCGTATTGTTATCGCCCGTGCCATTCTCAACACACCAGATATCATTCTTGCCGATGAGCCCACTGGCAATTTGGACCCCGAGACTGGACGACAAATCGTAGAACTGCTGCGCGATATCCGTGCTAAAGGTTCTACAATCATCATGACTACCCACAATCTGCAGTTGCTTGAAGAGTTCCCTGGTAAGGTATTCCGCTGCGAAGACCATAAGATCGTGGAACAAATACAAGAAGCTCAAGAAAACATAGAAGAGGTAGAGAATATCGAAAATTCTGAAAATAATCAATAAACAACATACAAACATGAAAGTAATGAAATTTGGCGGCACCTCTGTAGGTTCCGCACCACGCATGAAAAGTGTAGCTTCGCTCATCAATGACGGCGAAGACAAGATTGTTGTACTCTCGGCCATGTCGGGTACTACCAACTCATTGGTGGAGATTTGCGGCTACCTTGCCAACAACAATCCTGAAGGAGCTAACGAAGTTATAAACAAACTCGAAAGCCTCTACAAGAAGCACATCAGCGAACTTTATAGCACAGAAGAATATAAGCAACAGACCAGCGCTTTGGTAAAAGAGGTCTTCAATTATCTCCGTTCATTTACCAAGCAGTTGTTTACCTCTATCGAGGAGCGCATCATCTTGGCACAGGGTGAAATCATCTCAACCAACATGGTGACCAACTACCTCAAGGAACAGGGTATCAGTGCCCACCTCATTGCAGCGCTCGACTACATGCGTACCGACAAGAATGGTGAGCCCGATGCAGCCTACATCAAGGAGAAGATTACCGAAGTATTGACCAATAGCCCCAAGGCACAAATCTACATCACTCAAGGTTTCATTTGCCGCAACATCAATGGCGAGATTGACAACTTGCAGCGTGGTGGTAGCGACTACACCGCATCACTTATAGGTGCAGCAGTAGGTGCCAGCGAGATTCAGATCTGGACAGACATCGACGGCATGCACAACAACGACCCCCGTATCGTTGAGGGTACTACCGCCGTTCGTCATCTCCACTTTGAGGAGGCCGCCGAGTTGGGTTATTTTGGAGCCAAGATCCTCCACCCCACCTGCGTACAGCCTGCCAAGTTTGCCAACATTCCCGTAAAGTTGCTCAACACCATGGAGCCCCAAGCACCGGGCACTACCATCAACAACGATGCAGATCCCGGCACCATCAAGGCCGTAGCAGCAAAGGAGAATATCACCGCTATTAAGATTAAGTCTAGCCGCATGCTCCTCGCACACGGTTTCCTCCGCAAGGTATTTGAAATCTTCGAGAGCTACCAGACCTCAATCGATATGATTTGTACCTCTGAGGTAGGTGTATCAATGAGTATTGACAACACCAAGCACCTCAACGAGATTGTTCACGATCTCAAGAAGTATGGTACCGTAAGCATCGACCACAACATGTGCATCATCTGCGTGGTGGGCGACATGGATTGGGAGAATGTCGGTTTCGAAGCCCGCGCTATGGATGCCATGCGTGATATCCCCGTGCGTATGATCTCGTTCGGTGGTAGCAACTACAACATCTCGTTCCTCATCAAAGAGAGCGACAAGAAGCGTGCATTGCAGGCATTGCAGGACAAACTTTTTAGATAACAAATTTTGTCAACAGTCTACAGTCAACGGTCTACGGTAGCCTCCGGATAATGACTGTTGACTGTTGTCTGTTGACCATAAATCCCCATGATAAAAGGAACCTTCCCCATAGAGCGTTTCAAGGATATTGATACGCCATTCTATTACTACGACACCCGTGTATTGCGCGAGACTCTTGATACTATACATGAAGAGACACGCCACAACCCCGAGTACGAGGTGCACTATGCCATCAAGGCAAATGCCAACCCCAAAGTGCTACGCATCATCAGCGCCGCAGGATTCGGTGCCGATTGCGTGAGTGGTGGCGAGGTGCGTGCAGCTATCGAAGCAGGATTCCCTGCCAACAAAGTAGTATTTGCCGGTGTAGGTAAAAGTGACCGCGAGATAAACTTAGCTCTCGACTACGGCATTCATTGTTTCAATGTAGAGTCTGAAGCCGAACTGCTCATCATTAACGAGTTGGCAGAGAAGAAAGGTAAGGTAGCTCGCATAGCCCTGCGCATCAATCCCAATGTAGGTGCGCATACCCATAGCAATATTACCACAGGACTTGCCGAGAACAAGTTTGGCATCAACCTCGAACAGATTGAGGGAGTCATCGAGCAAGCTATCGCCCTACCCTACATCGATTTTGAAGGAGTACATTTCCATATCGGATCTCAGATATTGGATATGATAGATTTCGTAGCCTTGTGTAATCGCGTGAATGAGCTTACCGAACTCTTTGAGCGTCGCAAGTACCCCATCCGTAGCATCAATGTAGGTGGCGGATTGGGCATCGACTATGGTCATCCCAACCACAAGTACATCCCTGATTTCCACAGCTACTTCGAGGTATTCCGCAAGCATCTTCGTTTGCAGCCCGGCCAAACCCTTCACTTCGAGCTTGGCCGAAGCATCGTAGCACAATGCGGCAGCCTTATCTCGCGCGTATTATATATAAAGGAAGGCACTTGCAAGCGCTTTGCCATTATCGATGGTAGCATGACCGAGCTCATTCGCCCTGCCCTATACCAAGCTTACCACCGCATCGAAAATATCTCTTCCGATGAGCCCGAGATGACCTACGATGTCGTAGGTCCCGTATGCGAAAGCTCGGATGTGTTCGGCAAGGCAGTAGATCTCAACGCCACCCATCGTGGCGACTTCATTGCCATCCGCTCGGCAGGAGCCTACGGAGAGGTCATGGCATCACAATACAATTGCCACGAACTCCCCAAAGGATACTTGAGCGACGAACTTTGTTGATTTTATAAATAGTCGTTAATTTAATCATAAAGGCCATACATGTATGGCCTTATTTTTGTTTCATCCCCACTTTATAAAATAATTAATGAGTGAGAATAAAAAGATAGGCGGTAGCTAACTACCGCCTATCACTTATTTTCATCAAAGGCAAATTTTAAGCCTCCTCAACAGCAGCCTGAGCCGCAGCCAAGCGTGCGATGGGCACACGGAAGGGAGAGCAAGATACATAGTTGAGACCTACCTTGTGGCAGAACTTAACTGATGAGGGCTCACCACCGTGCTCACCACAGATACC
>JAFYMV010000065.1 GCA_017548225.1 Bacteroidaceae bacterium
ACTATCGTTTCCGCGACCATCTCTATGCAGATTTTAATTATCTGCAAGGACTTGATGATTTAGGCTGCATACAGTTTGCTGGTGGTTATCCCAGCAATCTGCATGACGAAATCAATAATTTCAGCATCATTTCGGGCGTGTTGGCTCGTAGTGAGGAGTTTGACTTGATTCACGCACACGACTGGCTGACATACCCCGCAGGTGTGCATGCCAAGATGGTAAGTGGAAAGCCATTGTGTATCCATGTTCACGCCACCGACTTCGACCGCTCTCGTGGTAAGGTTAATCCTACGGTGTATAGCATTGAGAAGAATGGTATGGACCATGCTGATTGTATTATGTGCGTGTCAGAGCACACCCGTCAGACTGTGATTCATCAGTATCACCAAGATCCTCGCAAGTGTGTGGCTATGCATAATGCCGTTTATCCTCTCAGTCAAGAGTTGCTAGATATCGTACCCAATAAGAATCCCAAAGAAAAGGTGGTTACATACTTGGGCCGTATCACTATGCAGAAGGGACCGGAATATTTTGTGGAAGCTGCAGCAAAGGTGCTCCAGCGCACTCGCAATATTCGTTTCTGTATGGCAGGTAGCGGTGATATGATGAATGCTATGATTCATTTGGCTGCCGAGCGCGGTATTGCAGATCGTTTCCATTTCCCCGGATTCCAGAAAGGACGCCAAGTATATGAGGCATACAAGAATTCTGATGTGTTTGTGATGCCATCTGTATCTGAACCTTTTGGTATAGCACCATTGGAGGCAATGCAGTGCGGTTGTCCCTCAATTATCTCAAAGCAATCTGGTTGCGGCGAAATTTTGGACAATGTAATCAAGGTTGACTACTGGGACATCAACGCTTTGGCAGATGCTATGTATAGCGTATGTACGAATGAAGCTCTGTATAATTACCTCTCAGAGGAAGGTGTCAAGGAAGTGGACCGCATCACATGGGAAAAGGTTGGCTTGCGCATACGCGAGTGCTATAACCAGCTTTGCGGCCGTGGTTATTTCAATAATGACGACTACCTTAATGCTGTAAAAGATATAAAGTAGAATAAGAGGCGATTACGCTGAAAACAAAGAAATCAAAAGATTAAATATTCAAGTTATGAAAACCATTTGTCTTTATTTTGAGATACATCAGATTGTTCATCTGAGAAGGTACCGCTTCTTTGATATAGGTACCGATCACTACTACTACGATGACTATGCCAACGAGAGTAGTATCACCGATATAGCTGAGCGTTCATATGTGCCCGCTCTCACCACTTTGCTCGATATGATCAAGAGCAGCAATGGATATTTCAAGGTAGCATTCTCACTCTCAGGTGTAGGTCTCGAGCAGCTTGAGCGCTATGCCCCCCAGGTGGTAGACCTTTTGCAGGAGATCAACAAGACAGGCTGCTGCGAATTCCTTGCTGAACCTTATTCGCATGGTCTTTCTTCACTGGCTAACGAAGAGAGCTTCCGCAGCGATGTTGACCGCATGTGCAAGAAGATTAAGCAAGTATTCGGTAAGACTCCCAAAGTACTCCGCAATTCAAGCCTTATCTATAGCGATGATATTGGTGCACAGGTAGCAGCTATGGGTTTCAAGGGTATCCTTACCGAAGGTGCTAAGCACATTCTCGGATGGAAGAGTCCCCACTACCTCTATCATGCTAACACCAATCCCAATTTGAAGGTGTTGCTTCGTGACTACAAGTTGTCAGATGATATCTCACTCCGTTTCTCTAATACTTCATGGGATGCATATCCCTTGATGGCGGGTACCTATATGGATTGGATTGCCAATACTCCTGCCGAAGAAGAGGTAATCAATATCTTCATGGAGTTGTCTGCTCTCGGTATCTTCCAACCTTTGAGCTCAAATATCCTCGACTTCTTCAAGGCATTGCCCGAATGTGCTCGTGAGCGTGGCATTTCGTTCTCTACTCCGAGCGAGGTAATCAAGAATTACAAGTCTGTAGGTCCTGTTGATGTTCCTTATCCCATGTCTTGGGTGGACGAGGAGCGCGACATCAGTTCATGGCTTGGTAATACCATGCAGCGTGAAGCCTTCAACAAACTCTATAGCGTAGCAGAGCGTGTGCTTATCGGTGTTGACAAGCGTATTAAGCAGGACTGGGATTACTTGCAGGCCAGCGACAACTTCCGCTTCATGACTACCAAGCAGAACAAGGTAGGTATGAATCGTGGTATCTACGACTCACCCTACGATGCGTTCACAAACTACATGAATATCCTTGGCGACTTCATCAGCCGTGTTAACTCACTCTATCCTGTTGATATCGACAATGAGGAACTTAATGCTCTGCTCACCACTATCAAGAATCAAGGTGAAGAGATCGAGGCCTTGAATGCTGAATTGGAGAAAATCAAGGGTGTAACTGTTCTCGCTGAAGAGGTAAAGCCTAAGAAAGCAGCAGCCAAGAAGCCTGCTGCTAAGAAGACCAAGAAGGCTGAAGAGCCCAAGGCAGAGTAAGTGAATTTAAACACACTCTATAATGAAGGCCTATGACGCGTGTCATAGGCCTTTCTGTTTTTTATTTAGAATGCTAGAGGAGGTGTATAGACTTGATGGAAATGTTTTCTCTTAAAATAGTCGTCAAGCTTAGTGATAAAAGAGTGTGGCTTAAAATTAAGAAAGAATCGTTTTTTCTCAGTTTCAGGCCATGGCTCACCGTTCGACATATGCTGAGGTAGCAAAATCCTCGACAATCAACTGATTATCGAGGATTTCTTTGGGTGACTAGTGGGATTCGAACCCACGACATTCAGAACCACAATCTGACGCTCTAACCGACTGAACTATAGTCACCATCTTGAGCGCTCTTTTTCAAAAGCGA
>JAFYMV010000066.1 GCA_017548225.1 Bacteroidaceae bacterium
ACGAGCATCTGTGCCATCCCCACCAGGTGCTTGGCCTTGTTGTTGGGGTATGACACACTCTTGATATACTCGAATATCACCTCTGGCGTAGCCAGCGCCATAGCTTCGGCAGTAGGATAATCGTACATGAGACGCGGGGTAATCATATTGACCCGCTTGTCTGTACACTGTGCCGAGAGGATGACAGCTACCAACAGGCTGAAGGGAGAGTCGTAGTTGAGCTCGGTCTCAGCCACAGGCATCGCCTCCTTAAAGTAGGCGATGACACGGCTGTATAGTTCTTTCTTACGCATCGGGCAATGCTTATCTTCCACTCTGCCCTACCAGACGACGCACCTGACGATTGAAGTCATCAGACTCAAGCAGCTCCTCGAGGGTGAGGTGCATGCGGTAGCGCCAGTAGTTGAAGGGATTGGCAGGCACATTGATACGCTCGAAACTGGGGTCGGCATAGCGAAGGTGTTCATCGATGGACATCCAATCCTGCAAAGGAAGAATGGTGAGCATGGCGGGCGAGTCGAGGTGCTGACGCACGATGCTCTCACAGATCCATGCCTCACAGTCAACGGGAGCCTTGCCACGCTGATGTAACATATCGCTCCAGTAGTGCTGGGTGAGCGAAGGTTCCTCTTGCCACCAGCCGCGTATGCCACTCATATCGTGAGTAGAGGTGGTGCATACCGAGTAGTAGGGATAGTTGGCGGGGTTATCGATACTGCAGCCATAGGTCTTGGGCATGCGTTGTATCTCAAGCGAAAGAATGCGCAGCTCGTTCATCACTGCAGGTACACAAGCCGGTATCATACCCAAGTCTTCGCCACATACGAGCATATCGGTGCTATCGGTGAGCGCGGGAAGCTTCTTCATCGCCTCAGCATACCAGAAGTCATTGTGACGATGATAGTAGAAATGATCGTGCAAGGCGTAGAAGGCCTTACGCTCGTGCTCGGGCATGGCCTTGAACGACTCGGTCTCAAAGCCATTGATACGCGGATGGTAGGTGCCGGGCTGATAGGGATCTTCGACGAAGAGCACATCGGTCTCATCGCTCGGAGTAAACGGTGTGGCATGACGCTCCTTATAGAAGGCGATACCACTCGCTACAATCTCTTCAGGGGTAAGAGGCATAGCGGGATTAAAATGACCCAACAGGCCGCTCTTGGTGTAGCCAGGAATCTCCCAGATACGGAAGAAACCGAGCAGATGGTCGATGCGGTAAGCATCGAAATAGTCGGCCATCTTGGTAAAGCGTTGTCTGAACCAATGATAGCGCTCAGCAGCCATAGCCTGCCAGTTGTAGGTGGGAAAACCCCAGTTCTGTCCATCACGGGCAAACGCATCGGGCGGAGCACCGGCCTGACTCTCCAAGCAGAAGAGTCCAGGATGACACCATGCCTCTACACTGGTGCGACTGATACCAATGGGGATGTCGCCCTTGAGCACTACGCCGTGGCGGTGTGCATAGTCGGCAGCATGCTTGAGCTGCAAGTGTAAATGGTATTGAATAAAAAGATAGATGGGTCCCTCAATATCATTGAGGCCTTCATTGTAGATGCTATCATCTCCCCACTGTGTATAGTCGGGCGTACCGTACTTGTCGCGCAAGTAACAATAGGCAGCATAGGGGCGCAACCAAGACTCATTGTCCTGATAGAAGCGCTTGAATGATGCCGATGCCAAGGTGCGCTCACCCTCCTGCGCAAAGATGCGGTGGAGGTAATCCCACTTGGCTGTGATGACGGTGTCGTAATCGACCTGGGGAAGCTTGTTCAACTCCTTCTGCTGCTTGCGAAACTGCTTCATGGCCTCCTTATCATCGAGGATGCCTACCTCCTCGAGGCGTATGTACGCAGGATTGAGGGCAAAGCAAGAGATGGCGTTGTAGGGATATGACTCGTGCCAGTTGCGGTTCATGGTAGTATCGTTCACTGGCAACAACTGCAAGAAGCATTGTCCTGTCTTTTCAGCCCAATCAACCATGAGCGGTATATCGGCAAACTCACCGATACCGAAGCTCTTCTTTGAGCGCAAAGAGAACACAGGGATGGCCACACCGGCTCCACGCCAATGCTCTTGCGGATCGCGCAACGCATAGGTGCGCAGCACGCGCAAGGTAACATCGCTATAGGGATCTATATGCAGGGTACGATTGTCGCCGGGTTCCCAAGCAGCTAATTGATAATTGACAATTGACGATTGACAATTATTGCTTGCGATACCATTGTCATTTGTCTTCTCCAGAATAACGAACTTAAACTCGGCATACTCGCCTACCTCATCCTTGCTAAGCCAAAGCTGCCACTCGGTGCCGTGAGGCTCCATGATGCGAGCTTGGTCTGTGTTCCATGATCCTAACGATTCCTTATCGCCACACACAGCCAACACTTGATGCTTACGCAATGTAGGAGCTTCGCAACAGATGCAGATACCCGCATCGCCTTTAGGCTGGTAGCTATGCGTCTCGTGAGCAAAGATAGCTTTGGTAAATGCCGAAGAATAGAAGGGAGCAAGCTCGGAGCGCTCGTGCCAACGATCGCTGATGTATACATGTCCGTGCAAAGTGTCGGGCAGCGTGTGATGACGCCACTCGGTGCGCTTGATAGCGTTGTTCTCAATGACGACGAATGTATAGGATGCCGAAGGCTTGAAGTCGCCCTCTACGGTGACAAACCAATGTCCCTTGCCATCGGTCTGCATAGGCAATGTATGTGCGCTGTGCACATCTCTTACGGTGCTGAATGCAAGATGTATATCCTCGCCCCAAACCGTATTGTAGTGTAAGGTAACCGTTAGTTTCATAAAGCAAGAATCTGTTTAGTGATTCGGATTCTTAAGAAAAGAGTCCGTCACACAATCCCGCAGAATTGCAGTTACGGACCCAACAAATGAAAACAATAAGTGCTTATTCTGCAGTCTCTTCAGCAGATGCCTCAGCAGCCTTTACCTCTTCGAGGATAGCAAGAGCCTTGTCGAGCACTGTAGTGTCGTCGATGCGTACGAGACCACCATCAGGACCGGGCTCGAGGTGGATACCTACGCTCTGACCAGCCTGGAAGTTCTGGCCACCGAAGAAGTTACGAACGGTCTCTACACTTACACCAAGCTCGTCAGCAATACGGTGCATGCTACCATCAGGCAATGAATCTTTAAGATTGCGCAATTCGTTGAATGTCATTAACTTGCTCATAGTCGTAAATTTTTTATTATTACTAATAAGTGTTTGATATTAAAGTATGTTACTATTTATATATATCAATGCATAGATGCTTATAAAAGCAAATGTGGCGTATATGGAGGCTGTTATCCCCTGCACATCAGCAACCAAGTAACCCGAACGGGTATAATTGTCGGTAATGCGCTTCGAAGTGCCCTCAACCTTCTTGCTTATGTAAGCATAGATAAAATACATCGCAGTACCGATGGTGCAACCAAGAATGGTACCACAAAGGATATCGCCGGGGAAATGTACACCGAGATAGATACGCGAGAAGCTGTTAAGAGCAGCCCAAAAGAGGAGCGACAAGCTAAGCGCACGATTACGGATTATCAAAGAGATAATAGCGAAAAGTCCGAAAGAGTTGCACGCATGGCTCGAAGTGAAGCTATAGCCACCACTGCGATAATCGTTGAATGTATCAACAAGATGCATGAACGAAGGATCGTGGCTAGGGCGCAAGCGAGCCACAAGGGGCTTGATAAGGTGCGATGACGCCTGATCGGTAGCTACGACGGTAAGCGCTACGGCAAGTATCGTAAGAAGCATACCACGCGGCGAGTTGTTCTTCAAGACAACAAACAGCAACACTAACGCTACGGGAATCCACACGACAGTGGAGGTGTATATCTTCATCACACCGTCCAAATACAGCGAATTGCTGCCGTTTAGGGCGAGCATCACCTGCTTGTCTATGTCAACCAACCGCTGTATATCCATCGTTACTACTGTACTTTATCAAATTCTCTCGATAGACTCAGCGGGAAGCCAGCCGATGTTGCCATCTTCAATCTCTATTTCCTTCCATGCTTTCATACTATCATCCTTTATTGTTACTTTCTTGCCCTCATGCAGGATGAAGAGTTCGGTACCATTGACACTGGGTGTACTGCGTACGGTAACGCTCGGCTCCATGATGATGGCGCTCTCGCGATGCAACAGTTTGGCTGTCTGATTTGAAGCTATCACATTAGCCAAAACGCAGCTGAGCAACGAGAGTAATGCAAATATAAAGATTATTTTTTTAGTTTTACGCTTTTTATTGAAAATAAATAACACCAAGCACGAAATAAGTATTATAAAACATAAAATTGCTACCCTAGACCAGCTATCAGCGCTCATTATGGCAGCAAAACCGCGATACCAACGAACAAAAAACAATTCGCTCACGATAACATTCTTGTCCACAGCTTTGCTGCGAGCCAACTCGAGGTTGAACTTGATATCGCCATTTGAGGGAGCCATCAGCAAGGCGCGCTCATAGTTAAGGATGGAGCGGGCAATATCATCTGTTTTGTAATAGGCACCGCCAAGATTATAGTATATGGCTGCCGACTCGCCATGAGTGGCAAGCAATTGTTCGTAGATGTGGATAGCCGTAGCGTAATCGGATGCGGCATAAGCACTATCGGCCATTGCCTTATTGTACACTGCGGTACTATCGGCAAAGGTAGTGGCTTGCACACGGAGGGTGCTGACACAATATAATACTATACCTATTATATATATGAGAGAGCGTTTCATTGACTTACTTTTTGCAGGTTTAACAAATTTGTTTCCGTACCTTATTTACGGTTTCTTATGGTATTCTCAAGATTATCCATCAACTCGTCGGTGCGATTATAGATATCCTCCTCTGATGAGCCCGAAAGTGAGGGGGCATAGCGGGCAAACTCACAATCACCAACCAAAGCGATGCACTCGCCCACTAACTCTTCAGACACTTGGCACTCGGAAAGTTTGGCAGCAATATTCTCTTTCGACAATTCCGATACAGGCATGCAAAGTTTGTCGCCAAGATATCCCCACAGGGCCTTCAGCACCTCGTCGTAGAACCCGGCCTTGTCGTTTTGCTGCATCTTCTGCTTGGCCACCTTGAGACGACGCGTAGCTACCTTGCTGGCCTTCTTGGTTTTCACCTTGGCGATATTGGCGCTCTCTACCGCTTGCTTGCGGTATACGATGATGATTACAAGGAAAGCTGCAAAGGGAAGGATGTACCACATCCAATAGACTACCGTTCCATACAGGTATGCTCCCTTGTGGTACTTGGCCTCACCGAGATTAATGTAACGGATATCCTGTCCCAAAAGACGCAACTCCTCCTTGCTCACATAGCTCACGGGAGCCGAGCTTGATGAACCACTACCCTTAGCTACATTGAGTGTATATTCCGGAGTGGCAAGAGTTTTATAGGCTCCACTCTTGACATCAAAGTATGACAGTTCTACCGGCGGAATAGTATAGTTGCCTGCATGGCGCGGAATGGCAAGATATTCGATAACCTTGTTACCTGACAGGCCACTGGTCTTGAGCGAAAACTTATTGTCCACTTTGGGGTCGTAGACCTCAAAGTCAGCCGGGAACTTCACTTCAGGAGTCTTGATGAGCTTCATATTACCCGTACCCGAAATCACGAGTTTGAGCGTAACCGCTTCGTTCTCGGTGAGCTCAGAGGCACTGATCGTTGATGACATGCTGAAGCTACCCACACCACCACAGTACGATGCAGGCTTACCTGCAGGTAGTGGGCTGACATCAATGGTCAACTTGGGTGTACGGATAGACTTCTGTACATTGACATAACTGCTACCTCCATTGAAGAAAGCCTCAAAGGGGTCATAGTTCTGCACACGCTGAGCAATGGTACCCTCAAAGGTGATAGAGGGTATCTCAAGTTGTCCGCTCTGCTGGGGGAACAATACATATTGGCTCCACACGATGGTGCGGTAGTTGCGTCCATTGTAGTGCTCGAGTTCAAACTCACGATTTCCTTTAGGCATCTCCACCTCTTGAGTATGGAATCCCTTGAGGTCGGGCATCTTGCCACTTACATTAGTAAGATTTACTGTCGTGTATATCTTATAAGTCAACAAGATAGCCTCCTGCTCGTACACCTTCTTCTTGTTTACCGTAGCTATGATAAATAGGTCATCATCACCAATCTTATTCGTTTGAGCAGTGGCAGTACCCCTACCCTGCGAGCCCGACTGCTGCGAGCTGCGTTGGTCAGCCGGCAACACCTTCACGGTAAGCGTCTTGGAAGCCATCTGCTTTCCTTCAGCTGTAATGGTGGCAGCAGGTATGGTAAAGGTACCCTCCTTCTTGGGGCGAAGGATACAGGTAAAGGTCAGCGTCTTTGATGAAGTGCGTACACCATTAATGATAGAGGTGCTTGACGAACTTGACTGGTTAGGTCCTGACAGGATATCAAAGTCAGCAATATCACCCACACGGAAATTCTTGGCACTGTGCGTGTTGATAGTGTATGACAAACGAAAGGTCTCGCCCATGACTACGGCATTGGGAGCATCTGCCGTGAAAGACAAATCCTCGGCATGCAGTCCACCGCACACCAAAGTACTGATGAGTAATGTAATAGAAAATATAAATTTCTTCATTGCATCCATTTTTCGCAAATTTCAGACAAAGATAGTGCAAGGCGAGAGAAATGCCAAATTTATTTGAGCATTTCCGAGCCGTAGCCTATCTTCAAGCTGCGAAGCAGATTAAAGATAATTAAAGGCGAGAGAAAACACAAATTATTTGAGCATTTCCGAGCCGTAGCCTATCTTCAAGCTGCGAAGCAGATTAAAGATAATTAAAGGCGAGAGAAAACACAAATTATTTGAGCATTTCCAAGCCGCAGCCTATCTTCAAGCTGCGAAGCAGATTAAAGATAATTAAAGGCGAGAGAAAAACAAGTTACTTGTATTTTTCCGCCGACGCGATATATCTCCACGGCATATCACCAATCGACAAAAAAAGAGGCGAGTGAAACACCCGCCTCATGCTATACATCGAAATTTATTAAACAATCTTCTTCACCAATCCAAACATGCGATAAGGCATATAACGGAAAGGAAGGTCAATCCATGTACCCGTAGCCACCACCGAGCGACGATGCGAGAACACGCGGAAACTTTCTTCTCCATGATATCCGCCCATACCCGAATTGCCCACGCCTCCAAAGGGGATGTGCTCATTGGCTATATGCATGATGGTATCGTTGATGCAAGCTCCACCCGACGAGGTGTGGCGTACGATATTCCACCCATCCGCTTCACTTCCAAAGTAGTAGAATGCCAACGGCTTCTCACGACGAGTAACATAGCTGGTCACTTCGGCTAACTCATTGAAGGTGAGCATGGGAAATACAGGACCAAAGATCTCTTCAGTGAGCACACCCAACGCATTGGCCTTTGCATCGGCATCGCTATCAGAGAGACTGATATGGGTATCAAGCAATGTGGGCTCAATGAAGCGTTCTGCAGCATCAGTGCGACCTCCGTAGAGGATGTCTCCCTCGGCAAGATAACCTTTGACACGCTCAAAAGCACGGTCGTTAACCATGCGCACATAATGCTTATGCTCCTTGATATCATTGCCATGCAACTCCTTGATGGCTCTGGCAAAAGCCTTTACAAACTCCTCCTTCACCGATTCGTGTATGAGAAGATAGTCGGGAGCAATACAGGTCTGACCCGAATTGAGCGTCTTGCCCCATGCGATACGCTTGGCAGCCAACTTAATATCAGCATCACGATTGACAATACAGGGACTCTTGCCACCCAATTCGAGGATCACGGGTGTGAGATGCTTCGAAGCGGCTTCCATCACCGTCTTTCCCAATGAGGGACTTCCGGTAAAGAAGATAAGGTCGAAACGATGGGCGAGCAATGCCTTGTTTACCTCACGATTACCCTGTACCACGGCGATATACTCGGGAGCAAAGGTGTCGGCAATCATCTTTTCGATGACAGCCGATACGGTAGGCACATAGGGCGAAGGCTTGAGCACTGCGGTACATCCTGCCGAGATAGCGCCTACGAGCGGATTGAGCAGCAGCTGCACGGGATAGTTCCAAGGGGCCATAATGAGTGTATTGCCCAAAGGCTCACTCACGATGAAGCTCCTTGAAGGGAACATCTTGATAGGTGTAGGACGACGCTTGCGACGGCTCCACTTGGCAATGTGGCGAATATGATTAGCCACCTCACCCTTCACAATACTCAACTCGGTAAGATAGGCCTCTTGATATGACTTGTGCAAGTCAATCCACAGGGCATCAGTCAAGGGTTTCTCCCATTTAACAAGAGCCGTCTGCAACTTCTTCAACATCTGACGACGGAAGTCAATATCTAGCGTAGCTCCGCTACGGAAATAGACGCGTTGAGATTCTATAATTTGATCAAACATAGCATGAAAGCCTCCCCCCTGCCCTCCCAAGGAGGGGTAATGCACCGACATCACGGAGGATAAGGACTTGTTTATAAGATGAATAATTCGTATTTATTTGCTCCCGAGTCACCCCTCCTTGGGAGGGGCAAGGGGGAGATCTCTTTACTTTCTGCCCGTAAAGTTATCCATTGTATGATAAATACCAAAAACTTTCCCAAAGAAAAAGTCAAAAACTGGTATCGGAAGCACGAATTGCCAGAAACGGATGAAGTGCAAACCGAAGGGAATGCCACGGAAGATAAGATTCTTCTCAATAGCTCGGATAATCCTTTTCGCCACATACTCGGGCTTGAGAACGGGGATAATGGGCGATTTTACTCCATCAAACATGCCTGTATTAATATAATAAGGTGTAATGGTGGTTACACGAACGGGGCTCTTCTGCTCTTGCAGTTCGATGCGTACCGAGTCGGACCATCCGATAGCAGCCCACTTGCTAGCACCATATACGGCCATGCGCGGATTGCCCAACATGCCACCTGCCGAAGTGATATTACAGATATGCCCCTGCTTACGACGCAACATATCGGGTAGCATCACACGCGCCACATACATGGGTGCCAAAGCATTGATGCGCATGGTGCGGTCAATTTCCGAAATGTCTACCTGATCAAAAGTTTTATTGCTGGTGATGATGCCCGCATTGTTGATGAGTACATCGATATCGCCACATTCCCTCACGGTAATAGCGTAGGTCTCGCGCACAGCATCAATATTACCCACATCAACACGATATCCCCTCACCTTACCCTTTGCGGCAAACTCCTTCACGGTGGTAGCAATATTTTGTTCGTTAATATCCCAAATGATAAGGCTCTTGGCACCTTTCTCCAACGCGATG
Source organism: Bacteroidaceae bacterium (assembly GCA_017548225.1). Classification (GTDB taxonomy): domain Bacteria; phylum Bacteroidota; class Bacteroidia; order Bacteroidales; family Bacteroidaceae; genus UBA1189. The sequence continues at coordinate 9,297 of JAFYMV010000066.1, forward strand.
CGTCCCATAATCTTGCCTATACCCGAAGCTCCTCCGGTGATAAGCACATTGCTATTCTTTATTTTCATAACTAATGTTTAGGTCCTATAATTTGACCATGTTTTAGGTTAATTTTTAGCAAAAAACTCCTATTTTTCTGCGCTGCAAAGGTACTACAAATAGCAAGACGGGGAGTTTTCACTCATCCCTTTGCCATACCGTTCGCCCCCATGAGGTGGGTCTTCGTCCCAATAAGTCCAAAGCCGTTATTGAAACCACAATTACACTTAAAAAACTCAACTATAATTCTAAAAATTAACAAGCGAACATTACGAAGAAACAAAAATTATACGCTACTTTTGCCGTATGATTGAGAGAATGACAACAAAAATATTGGCCCTCCTGTTCATTGCATGCTGCGTAGGGCAGAGAGCAATAGCACAAGAAGCGTCCGTTCACGACAAAGAGGACATACAGATAGTATACCATGTAGATAATTTCAACTTCTTTGATAACCGCGAGGTGCGCAGCCCCTACCAGCGCTCACAAACCCTCTTCGGCGCTCGACTCGGTGCTGAAGTGGGCATACAGTTCGATGCCAACACCATCATGATAGGTGCTATGGGAGTAAAAGACTTTGGACAAAACGGCATCACCCACAAGGACCTTACCTTCTACTATCACTATGAAGAGGGGCACTATGCCGGAGCATTTGGCGCCTTTCCCCGCAACAAACTAAAGCGCGACCTACCCGACATCTTCGTTTATGACTCTATCCGTTACTACTCGCCTACCCTTCATGGTGCGCTCATCCAGTACACCTCACGCTATGGCTATGCGGAGTTTTATTGCAACTGGCTCAACAAGCAGGATGTAGGCGAGCGCGAGATTTTCGAATTGGTTACCGACGGACGATTCGGCCATAAAGGATATTATGCTGGGTGGAATGCACAGTTGCTGCACTTTTCAGTACCCCGACCCGCTAATGGACTGAAGGTATATGACAAACTCATGCTGAACCCACACATCGGCTTTGAGAGAAGTGGCATGGAGCATATCGATGCGTTCAGTATAGAGGGCGGACTGATGCTCTCGCTCAACCGCGACCGAAATGATATGGTATGGAAATCGCCTATGGGATTCCTCGGCGAAGCAATGCTACGCATGGGGCGTTTTGAACTACGCGACCGCATCTATGCAGGCAACCCACAATTTTCAGATTACGAAATATATGGTGCTGAGCTCCATCGAGGCGACCCCTACTACCGCAGCAGCCTATACAATCGTACCGACATACGCTACTATCTGCTCAATCGATTGAATGTACAGTGCTACATAGGAGCCTCATTCCACTACACCGAAGGAGCACTTGACAACTCACAACAGGTGGTACTCCGAGTTTTCCTATAACTATCTATCGATTATACCACACTCTTCTCGTTCTGGAAACTTAAGAGCAAAGAATAGCGCCACATTGCTACAAAAAAAATCACAGGTTTGACAAACTTTTGTCGTACCTGTGATTTTTTTTATCATTAGAGTGATATTTTCCTGTCAAAACCAATAAAAAGTTTGACAGCACTTATGGCTAGCTCAAACGCTTATACTTCAGCGCTCACCACCAAACTCCTCACCACTGAAGTCGATACCCATAGGTGATTGGAACACACGGAGGCCGAAGGTGGGGAGCACAGCAAACACATGCTCAAAGATTTCGGACTGCAGATGTTCGTAGGGCACCCAGTTCGTTCCGTCAGAGAAGAAGTAGAGTTCCAAAGGCAATCCTTGTGCCGTAGGCTGCAATTGGCGCACCATGATGATCATCTTCTGATTCACGAGGTGGTGGCTACGCAGGTAGTTTTCAAGATAGTTGCGGAAGATGTGTAGGTTTACCACAAACTTATCCTCACGCTCTATGCCATCAAGCCAGCCACGCTTCTCAAACTCCACCATCTGCTCTTCGGTGCAGAAGGTAATGGAACGCATATCGATATATACAGAGCGCTTCACACGGCGGCCACCGCTATCCTGCATACCGCGCCAGTTTTGAAATGAGTCGCTCACAAGCGCATAGGGCGGTATGGTAGTGATGGTCTTGTCCCAGTTCTGCACCTTCACGGTAGTGAGCGTCACCTCAATGACATCACCATCGGCACCATACTTGGGCATTGATATCCAGTCGCCAGGACGCAGCATATCATTGGCCGAGAGCTGCACACCTGCCACAAGACCAAGAATCAAATCCTTGAACACGAGCATAAGCACGGCAGCCGAAGCACCCAACGCCGTAAGGATATATCCCGGATTCTTGTTAATGAGCACACTGACCACAATGATGAGCGCCACACATACAACCACAATCTTGAGCATCTGATAAATGCCTTTGAGCGGATGATTCTTAAGGCTATCTTGGCGGTTAGATAGTTCATAAAGTGATGATAGGAAAGAGCATAGCAGCTTGGCTATGACAGCAATCAGATAGATGGTATTGACCTTGAGCAAAAACTCAAGCACGCCACTGCCCTCCACAAAGACCACTGGCACAAGCACGGCGATGAGGATGGGCGACACCAAGTGGGTAGCATCGACCAATAATGTATCGTTAAAAAATACATCATCCCATGTAGAGCGAGTACTGCTCACCAACCTCTTGACCAATGGGATAAGGAATCGGCGACACAACACATTGGCTACTACAACGACAAAAGCGATAGCAGCAATACCCATCGTCAAATACACCCAGTTATTCACACCGGCATTGATACCCATAGCACCCATCCAGCCACTGATTATTTCATTCATAGTCTATATCATTTTTATATTGTAGAACAAAGATACAACAAATTAGTCATAACTAAAAAATAAATTGCCATTCGTAACCACAAATAAAAATAAAACACTAACTTTGGCATCGAATAGTTTTTATCAAAAGATTACCAATTTTAATAATACAAAACATGAAAATCTCAAAAATCGAACACCTCGGCATTGCAGTCAAGAGCATCGAGGAGGCACTACCCTACTACGAGAATGTATTGGGACTGAAGTGCTACAACATCGAAACCGTAGAAGACCAGAAGGTGCGCACTGCATTCCTCATGGTAGGCGAGACCAAGATTGAGCTCCTTGAGCCCACATCAGAGGAGAGCACCATTGCCAAATTTATCGAAAATAAGGGCGCTGGTGTACACCATGTTGCCTTTGCCGTCGAAGATGGCGTGGCCAATGCGCTTGCCGAGTGCGATGCTGCCGGCATCCGCCTTATCGACAAGGCTCCTCGCAAGGGTGCTGAAGGATTGAACATCGCGTTCCTCCACCCGAAGTCAACACAAGGAGTACTCACTGAACTTTGCGAGAAGTAAAGGCCTCCCCCTGCCCCTCCCGAAGGAGGGGTGACTCGGAGTCCATTGAACAATAAAATGTAAAACTAACAAAAAGTCCTCTACACATTCCGCGATGACGGAAAGCCCCTCCTTGGGAGGGGTTGGGGAGGCCTCAATATTATGTCACAATTAGATAAAATCAGAGAGCTCGTAGAGCTGCGCGAGAAGGCCCGCATGGGCGGTGGTGCTAAAGCCATTGAAAAGCAGCATGAAAAGGGTAAGTATACCGCACGCGAACGCATCGACATGTTGCTCGACAAAGGCTCATTCGAAGAGATGGACATGTTTGTTACTCACCGTTGCCACAACTTCGGCATGGAGAAGAAGCAAGCATTGGGCGATGGCGTGGTAACAGGTTATGGTACCATCGACGGACGCTTGGTATATGTATTTGCTCAAGACTTTACCGTAAATGCCGGCTCACTTTCAGAGACTATGGCGATGAAGATATGCAAGATCATGGATGCAGCCATGAAGATGGGTGCACCTGTTATCGGTATCAACGACTCGGGTGGTGCACGCATCCAAGAGGGTATCAACGCACTTGCTGGCTATTCAGAGATTTTCCAGCGCAATATCATGGCTTCAGGCGTGATCCCGCAGATCTCTGGTATCTTCGGTCCTTGCGCAGGTGGTGCCGTGTACTCTCCTGCCCTCACCGACTTCACCTTGATGATGGAAGGCACCTCGTACATGTTCCTTACCGGTCCCGCAGTAGTAAAGACCGTGCTTGGCGAAGATGTTACTCAAGAGCAGCTCGGTGGTGCATCGGTACACTCATCTAAATCAGGTGTTACCCACTTTACCGCACAGACAGAAGAAGAGGCTCTTGCCATGATTCGCAAGCTTCTCTCTTACATGCCCCAAAACAACATGGAGCAGGCTCCCCGCGTTGCTTGCACCGACCCTATTGACCGTAAGGAAGACCTCCTCAACGAGATTATCCCCGACAACCCCAACAAAGCATACAATATGTACGAGGTTATCGGTGCTATCGTTGACAATGGCGAATTCCTTGAGGTACAGAAAGACTATGCCAAGAATATCATCGTAGGTTTTGCCCGTTTCAATGGTGAGTCAGTAGGTATCGTGGCCAACCAACCTATGGCCTTTGCCGGCGTACTCGACTGCAATGCTTCACGCAAGGCAGCCCGCTTCGTACGCTTCTGCGATGCCTTCAACATCCCCTTGGTAACTCTCGTTGATGTTCCCGGTTTCTTGCCCGGCACAGGCCAGGAGTACAATGCGGTAATCCTCCACGGTGCTAAGTTGCTCTACGCCTTCGGCGAAGCTACCGTACCTAAGGTGACCGTTACCCTGCGCAAGTCATACGGTGGTAGCCACATCGTGATGAGCTGCAAGCAGCTTCGTGGCGATATGAACTACGCATGGCCCTCTGCCGAGATTGCCGTAATGGGTGCCAGCGGTGCTGCTGCTGTACTCTATGCTAAGGAGGCCAAGGAGCAAGAAGACCCCAAGGCATTCATTGCCGAGAAGGAAGCCGAGTATACCAAGCTCTTTGCCAACCCGTACAATGCGGCCAAGTATGGCTACATTGACGATGTTATCGAGCCTCGCAACACACGCTTCCGCATCATCCGTGCCTTGGCTGAGTTGCAGACCAAGAAACTCGAGAACCCGAAGAAGAAACACGGTAACATACCTCTCTAATAATTGACAATTGATAATTGAGAATTGACAATTATGAAAAAAACGATATTAAGCATAATGGCTGTCTTGGCCGCTACCGTGGGCTTTGCTCAAGGTGCCAAGAGCCTAAAATTCAACGAAATTCTCGTGACCAACACGACCAGCATCGTCGATGAGTATGGTTGTCGCTCGGCATGGATAGAATTTCATAACGATGCTTTCGCTTCGGCCAACGCACGCAACTGCTTCCTCACCACCAACCGTGAGGTGCTCAACAAGTCGCTCAGCGCCCCCGAACGCATCAAGATGATGTATCAAATTCCTTCGGGCAGCGTGGCTACCCACATTGAGGGCAAGCAGAAAATGCTTTTCTTTGCCGATGCAACGCCCAACCGTGGCGTGTTCCATACCAACTTCAACCTTGTTGATAGCACCGAAAACTGGATTGCCCTGTATGATGCCAACGGCACCACCCTACTCGACTCTATCACCGTACCCGCTCTCGGTGAAAACCAGTCTTGGGCACGCACTAAAGACGGTGTAGGCGAATGGCGAATCGTGACTGCCGACAATGTAACCCCCGCTGCTACCAATATCGTAGAGCAGGGCGAAGGCAAGGTGGCCAAGTTCAAGCGTATGGATAGCCTCGGACTTGGTATGACCGTGATGTGTATGGCAGTAGTATTCTCAGCTCTTGCTATCTTGTGGTTCCTCTTTGCTATCATCGGCAAGATCTTCGCAAGCACTATCTCAAGCACCAAGAAGGCTCCCGCTCCTAAGGCGGCTCCTGCTCCCGCAGTACCCGCAGCTAAGGGCGACGCTAACGATGAGGAGATGGCAGCTATCTGCATGGCATTGCACGAGCACTTCGGCAATGTACACGATGAAGAGAGCGATATCCTTACCATTGCTGGTGGCGAGTCAAGCTGGCACATGCTCACACGCACACATGCTAACAATTGAGAATTGAAAATTGAAAATTTTGGAAGACATGAAAGAATATAAATACAAAATCAACGGCAACGAGTACAATGTAGCCGTAGAAGAACTCGAAGGCAATAAGGCCAGTGTTACCGTCAACGGTAAATCATACCAAGTAGAGCTAGACCGTCCGGCCAAGCCCGCAGTAAGCAAACCTGTAGCACGACCTGCCGCTACCCCTACAGCAGCACCCGCTGCAGCACCTGCTCCTAAAGCCGCTCCCACAGTTGGCGGTGCAGGCATCAAAGCTCCGCTCCCCGGTGTCATCCTCGACATCAAGGTAAAGGTAGGTGATGTTGTCAGCAAGGGCCAGACCGTTGCCATCCTGGAAGCTATGAAGATGGAAAACAACATCAACGCCGACCGCGAAGGCACCGTAGCATCAATCAATGTAGAAAAGGGTCAGTCCATCGCAGAAGGTACGGATATCATCACGCTGGGATAAATGGCCTCCCCTTGCCCTCCAAAGGAGGGGTGACTCGGGAGCATTGACTAAAAAAAATGTTAAACAAATAAAACAAATCCTCTACACTTCCGCTATGTCGGAAAGCCCCTCCTTGGGAGGGGTTGGGGAGGCTTCACATTATGAATGACTTTTTTAACTTTATCGGAAACAACCTCGTAGACTTTTGGCAATACACCGGTTTTGCCAATGCTACGGTGGGACATATTGTGATGATTCTGGTAGGATGCCTCTTCATCACACTCGCCATCAAGAAGGGCTGGGAGCCTCTGTTGCTCGTGCCCATAGGCTTTGGTATAATCTTGGGCAACATTCCCTTCAAGGCCGATGCAGGTCTTGAGATCGGTCTCTACGAAGAAGGATCGGTACTCAACATCCTCTATCAGGGAGTAAAGACTGGTTGGTACCCACCCCTCATCTTCCTCGGCATTGGTGCCATGACAGACTTTGCTCCGCTCATCGCCAATCCCAAGATGATGCTCGTAGGTGCTTCGGCTCAGTTTGGAATCTTTGCAGCTTACATCATTGCCCTCGCTCTCGGCTTTGAGCCCGACCAGGCAGCAGGTATCGCCATCATCGGTGGCGCCGATGGTCCCACAGCCATCTTCCTATCATCCAAACTTGCGCCTAACCTCATGGGAGCCATCGCCGTGTGCGCTTACTCATATATGGCTCTCGTACCTGTGATCCAGCGTCCCATCATGCGCCTGCTCACCACAAAGAAAGAGCGCCTCATCCGCATGGAGGCTCCCCGTCAGGTATCACAGACCGAGAAGATTATCTTCCCCATTGTAGGTCTACTACTTACTGCCTTCATTGTACCGAGCGGTTTGCCCTTGTTAGGTATGCTCTTCTTCGGAAACCTTTTGAATGTCAGCGGTGTTACCGGTCGCTTGGCCGAAGCTGCAAAGGGTCCGCTGATCAACTGCATCACTATCCTACTCGGTCTTACCGTAGGAGCCTCTACTCAAGCCAGTGAGTTCCTCACCCCCT
>JAFYMV010000067.1 GCA_017548225.1 Bacteroidaceae bacterium
GGTAACCTTCGATATCGACGCTAACGGTATCCTCAAGGTTTCTGCTAAGGACAAGGCTACCGGCAAGGAGCAGGCTATCCGCATCGAGGCTTCATCTGGTCTCAGCAAGGAGGAGATCGAGCGCATGAAGGCAGAGGCTGAGGCAAACGCAGAGGCAGACCGCAAGGAGCGCGAGAAGGTAGACAAGCTCAACCAGGCCGACTCTATGATCTTCCAGACAGAGAACCAGCTCAAGGAGCTCGGCGACAAGATCCCTGCCGACAAGAAGGCTCCCATCGAGGCTGCTCTCGAGAAGCTCAAGGAGGCTCACAAGTCACAAGACCTCGCAGCTATCGACGCAGCTATGAACGAGCTCAACACCGCCTTCCAGGCTGCAAGCGCAGAGATGTACGCACAGACCGGAGGCCAGCAGGCAGGTCCTCAGCCCGGTGCAGACAACGCACAGGGTGGCCAGCAGGGCGACCACATCCAAGACGCTGACTTCGAGGAGGTAAAGTAATCCACGAATAGCGAAATAAAAAAAGGAAGGGTGCTAAATTAGCATCCTTCCTTTTTTGTTTTAATTCGAAATTATTGGAGTTAAGGTTATTTTAGTTAAGCCAATTCGATAACCTCAAGATTACTAAACGCTCCATTGTCAATGGTAAAACGCACAAGCGTGCGTACCTTATGAAAGCCACTGATCCCTGCAGCACCGGGATTGATATGCAATGTGTTGAGTCTACGGTCGTGCATCACCTTGAGTATGTGCGAATGCCCACTGATAAAGAGCGTGGGCGGCTGAGTGAAAAGCGTACCGCGCACCGAAGCATCATAGTTGCCCGGATAACCTCCAATATGCTTGATAAGCACATCAGCACCCTCAATCGTAAAACGATTTACCTGCGGATAGCGCAGACGGATGTCGCGCCCGTCAATATTGCCATGTACTGCACGGAAAGGGCGGAAGGCCTCGAACTTCTCAGCCACCTCAAGCGAGCCTATATCTCCCGCATGCCACACCTCATCACACTCGGCAAAGTGCTTGACATAGCGTTCATCCCAATGAGAATGCGTATCCGAAAGGAGCCCAATGCGCTTCATGAGTAGAAAGTAAAAAGGGAAGAATTCAGAGTGAATGCAATGATTTTGATTCTGTAGCGCACACAACCTCTCATTTCTTCAATCTCGACTCGATATAGCCTATCAGCATCTCTGCCGTACCCTCAAAACCAAGATGCGAGGTATTGACACAAAGGTCATAGCTCTCGGCAGCCCCCCAAGTCTTTCCACTATAGTAATTATAGTAGTTGGCACGGCGACGGTCGGTCTTCTCGATGAGCTCTGCAGCTTGTTCGGGAGTGATATTCTTCTCACTTGCCATGCGCGCTACACGATCTTCAAGATCAGCCGTAAAGAAAAGGTTGATACAGCGAGGATGATCGCGCAGAATATAATCAGCACAGCGGCCAATGAAGATGCACGACTCTTTCTCTGCAAGCTCACGCATGATGTCACTCTGCACCTTGAACAGTGCATCGTTGCTCAAGTACGAATCATTGCTACCGAGTGCATTGGCAGCCGCACGGTTTGAGAAGATGGAATGGAAGAAGCCGTGCGACTTTTTCTCATCGGCATTCTCAAAAAACTCCTGACTGAGTCCACTCTCTTTGGCAGCCAGTTCAATGAGCTTACGGTCATAGGCAGTAATACCATAATGTTGCGCCAAAATGGCGGCAATGCCACGCCCGCCACTGGCAAGCTGTCGACCGATGTTGATGATGAAATTTTCCATAGAATTATTTTTTATAAAGTTGCAGGAGCCAAGAGTTCTTCCGCTTTGCCGAGTATGACACATCAGCTTTCACTCCTACACTCCTAACGACCAAACTCCTAAAATTACATTTTATGCTTTCTGAAATAATGTCCCAACAGACATGCCGAGAATATTGACGACACGAAGTCTGATGCCGGAAGACTTATCCACACACCATTGATACCCCAGAAGTGAGGGAAGATAATGATGAACGGCACGAGGAACAGCAGCTGGCGGCTCAACGAAAGGAAGATTGACTTACCCGGCTGAGCAATACTCTGGAAGAAGCTACCCGTAACCATTTGGAAACCTACGATGGGGAACAACAAGCAGTTGTAACGCATACCCACCACAGCCATCTCAATCATCTGCGCATCAGAGGTGAAGACACGCGCCACATATTCGGGGAAGAACTCGCCTATCACGAAGGCCAGCGTGGTAACACCCGTAGCCAGGGCGATAGTTATCTTCAGCACCTTGGTAACACGATCGTACGCCTTTGCACCGTAGTTGTATCCGGCAATAGGCTGCATGGCCTGCTGGAATCCCATCACAATCATCACGAAGATAAAGGTCATCTTGTGCACGATACCATAGGCTCCCACGGCATAGTCACCTCCGTAGCTGGTAAGTCCGCGATTGATAAAGATAACCACGAAGCACGATGCTAGATTCATCAAGCAGGGAGGGAGACCAATGGTGAGCACCTCCTTGACGATATAGCTCTTCAGCTTATAGATGCCACGCTTGAAGTGGATGAGCTCGTTCTTATCGCTCATCACGCGAGTCTGCCAAACAAGCGAGATGCACTGTGCCAGCACCGTAGCAATGGCCGCACCGCGTATACCCCAGCCTGCACCAGCGAACTTGACAAAGCCCAAGTCAATGGTTTCGAAGATGAGCAGCGGGTCGAGCACCGTATTGACAAGCACCGTAGCGATGGTTGCCTTCATAGCCATCTTGGGATGTCCCATCGCACGCAGCAAAGCATTGAAACCAAAGTACATGTGCGTTATCACATTGCCGAGCAAGATAATCATCATGTAATCGCGCGCATAGCCGATGGTAGACTCACTGGCACCAAAGAAATAGAGGATAGGGTCAAGGAACAATAGCGAAATGGCAGCAAAGACGACGCCCATCAGTATATTCATCACCACGGCATTTCCCAAGATATTCTGTGCCGTACCATAGTCCTTTTGCCCCAACTTCACCGAGATGAGCGTAGCCGATCCCATACCTACCATAGCGCCAAACGCTGTAGAAATATTCATCAGCGGGAAGGTTACAGCCAATCCTGACAGAGCCAGCGCATCTACGCCATGCCCGATGAATATACTATCGACAATGTTATACAGCGATGAAGCCAACATCGCAATAATTGAGGGCAAAGCATATTGTTTCAGCAGTTTACCCACAGGTTTTGTCCCCAATTCGCTAGGGATTTTCTTGTCAGTCATTCGCAAACTTATTATTATTGCTACAAAGATACAACAAGCCGAGAGGAGAACAAAATAAACTTGTTTATTTTTTATCCCGAGGCGCCGTGTATCTTCAAGCTGCGTAGCAGATTAAAATTAGTGTAAGGCGAGAGAAATGCCAAATCTCAACGAGTGAAAGTAGCAGAAAAGTTCACTTTTCTATTACTGAGCGAGGCAGAGATTCAGCAATGCTAAATTTATTTGGGGATTTGCTTTTCCCTCCGGCCAGCGAACTTCGTTTCCGAGCCGCAGCCTAATTTAAAGCTGCGTAGCAGATTAAAGTTAGAA
>JAFYMV010000068.1 GCA_017548225.1 Bacteroidaceae bacterium
CCGTAGAGGCGGGTGGCATAATCGGTGTTGAAGGCGGTAGCGCCGCCGGATATGCGTAGGGTGTGCTTCCCGAATGTGGGCTCGTAGGTTGCTTGGATATTGCCCATGTAGCCTACCGATAAAGTCTCGGCTGTGACGATGCACCCTTCGGCTTGTGTCTTGAGCGAAAGGGTGGGGGTGAGTGTTCCCTCCCATTGGGCTTTCAGGCGGTGTGTCCATTCGTTGAGCAGACCTCCATTGGGTAGGAGATAGCCTTCTGCGACATCACGCTGCTTGAGACGATAGCGGTACCGCAATGAAAAGGAGTGTGAATAATCTTTTGTGTAATCGATGTTGATAACCCCATCGGTGCCATATGATGGCGCAGAAACGCGGTAGCGAATGAATGGGAAATGATAGGTGTCGGCATACGCGGTAATATGCAGCTTTTGATGAGGCTGCCATTCTGCCCCAAGATAGATGCCTTGCTCTCCTCGCACATCACCTGTAGCCGATATGCTCTTTGCTTCTAATGCCCAATAGTCGTTGGCATAGTAGCGCTGCAGTAGGGTGAGGTGGAAGTTGTCGATGACTTTCAATTGTATCGCGTTGAGTGTAGCTATAGCCCCTTTGCCGTCTATGGCCGTCTCGCCTGAGATGCTGAATCTGTGATGATACCATGCATAGTCTGCCGATGCATTGACGAAGGAGTTCCCTTGCGGAGCATAGCGTTTGTATGGCTCGGAGGGTATGGCAAAGTTGCGATTGAAAGATTGGTAAATGGCTGTCATGCCCAAGTGAAAGCCATGTGCTGCATATCCCAAATGCGCGCCGAATAGGTTGGCGCGTGTGTTTCTTTTGCGTGCCTGCTCGATGGGTGTGCGGTGATAGCCGTCTGTTTTGAGTGTGCGGATGCCAGCGCCGTCAAGCGTAGCGTCAATATTGCGATATGATGCAAAAGTCGTCAGTTCCCACGCTTGCCAAGCCAATGTTGTGGCAGCGCCAGTGTAATAGTTGCCCTCGCTCGTTCCCCGATGAGGTTTTATGCTTGGCTGTTGTTGCCCGATTCCCTGCAGCAGCATTGCTTTCCCGAGTGCAAAGCCCGAGTTTATCACGAGTCCTTGTCCGAAATGGAGGCGGTAGTTGCCGAGTATGAGATTTTTTAGTATCCCTCTATCTCCCAATTGTAGATATCCAGAGATGTAGTCAGGCAAGGGTTGTTGTGCATTGAAGATGGGCTCTCCAGCATCCTTTTCGGTACAGATGCCCCACGACAGTAGGTTGCCGTAGCGATAGTTGTAGCGTATGTTGTGGTATAGTGCATTCCCCATGTAGTAGCGCGAGGGGGCCGACTCGAGTTGATTCAGTGTGCGTGGCTCGTATCCGGCTCGCTGATACAGTGGAATATCCACGCGGGTGGAAAGTTCGCTTTTCCCCTGTGTGAGCATGCGTTTCCATTCTTTATGCCAAGTATCTTCGTTCTTTGAGGCTTTGCCAAAGGTTATAAAGTAGGATAGCAGTTGCCTTGTGTGGTAGTCGAGCTCGGGGATAAGCATCAGTTCGCCCACGCTATGTAGCTCGCCATGCTTGTGTATGTAGTAATGTATGCCTTCAATCTGTGTGGCGGTAAGGAAGCCTAATGCTTTCAACTCCAAGCTGTCTGCACTATTGATGTTTATCGGATTGGCCCGCAAGTAGGCGTACTCCTCATAACTGCTTTCCCAAGTCTCCTGCCCACTCTCTTCGTACTCGATGTGCACTTGTTCGATGAAGGTATCCCATGAAGGGAATTGTGCAGTGGCAGGCAGCCAGTAGCAGAAGGATGCTACGAGCCCCGATACGATATGTCGCCAATCAGAGAGATTCATGAGTTTATGCTGACCTTTGGCAAAGGTAATATAAAAATATATTAAGTAAACTGGCATTGTCTTCGCTAAATCGAAATTTTACACTATTTTTGCGAAGAATAAGGATTTTGTGATTCTGATGAAAAACAAACACAGCCGACTCAATGCCATACGCGTGATTATCGCAGGAGAGCGCATCGGTAGTCAAGATGAACTGCTGAAGCGCTTGTTGGCACTCGGCTTTGACCTCACGCAAGCCACCCTGTCGCGCGACCTCAAGGAGTTGGAGGTGAGCAAGGAGGTAACGGCGAGTGGTGAGAGCATCTACATGTTGCCCGATAGTCCTTTGCATCCCCAGAATGGTATCCCTTATGCTATACAGATGAGTGGGGGAGTAGTAGCTATTGGTTTCTCGGCCAACATGGCAATCCTCAAGACTCGTACGGGCTATGCAAGAGGTATAGCAGGCGACATTGATGGATGCCATTTCGAGTCCGTGCTAGGCACTGTGGCTGGCGATGATACCATCCTCCTTGTCATCAAGGAGGGCTATACGAAGCGTGATGTGTTGGTGCAGTTGGAGCGCATTATCCCTGAAATAAAAACATTGGAACTACTATGATAAAGACTGGAATTGTTGAAGGTGCAGGCTTCACGGGTGGCGAACTTATCCGTTTGTTGCTCAATCATCCTGATGTGCAACTGATGTTCATTACAGGTCGCGGTAACAGTGGTCAGAAGATACACGAAGTGCATCGCGGACTTTATGGTGAGACCGAGTTGACCTTTGCTGAAGAGCCCGAGTTGGACAAGATTGACCTTCTTTTCCTCTGTACGGATCTTGAGGAGAGCCGTCAGTTTATGTGTACGCACGAGATTCCCGAAAAGTTGAAGATAATAGATTTCTCGCGTGAATACCGTCTCAAGTCTGATGATAATGAGTTCATCTACGGCTTGCCCGAGCTCAATCGCCGCGCCATCTGCAAGAGCCGTTTCGTGGCCAACCCCGGCAACTTTGCTACATGTGTTACTTTGGGTTTGCTGCCATTGGCCAAGAATCTCATGCTCAACGATGACATCTATGTGCATGCCATTATCGGCAGTACGGGAGCGGGACGCAAATCGTCTACGATGACCCACTTTAGCTGGCGCAATGACAATGTCAGCATCTACAAGCCCTTTACCCACCAGCATCTGCCCGAGATACGCGAGTCGCTTGAGCAACTGCAGAGCAGTTTCAAGTCGGCCATTCACTTTGTGCCCTATCGCGGCAACTTTACCCGTGGTGTATTCTGTACCATCATGGTGAAGAACAAGGTGTCGATAGAGGAGCTCACGCAATTGTACACCGACTACTACGCCAAAGACTCGTTTACCCACATCACCCCCGATAATATCGACCTCAAGCAGGTAATCAACACCAACAAGTGCTTGATACACTTGGAGAAGCATGGCGATATGCTGCTCATCACCTCATGTATCGACAATCTACTGAAGGGTACAAGCGGGCAGGCGGTGCACAACATGAACTTGCTGTTCAATCTCGAGGAGACCACAGGCCTGAACTTGAAGGCGACTGCATATTAATATCCTTTTAATGATACTGCGTATGATGAATCGTAAAAGAATACTTTCGGTAGCTCTGCTGCTTGTGTGCTTTTGCCTGTCAGGCATAGCCAAAGCTCCGAAGTATGTGTTTTATTTCATTGGAGATGGCATGAGTCTCAATCATGTGTTGGGTACCCAGTATTTCCTAGCGAAGCAGCCTGCCGACCGATTGGGTATAGCTCCCCTTTGTTTCACGCAGTTTCCCTATACGGGATTGGCCGCTACCTTCTCGGGCAATAGCGATGTTACCGACTCGGCAGCGGGAGGCACCGCCCTTGCCTGTGGCGTAAAGACCGTCAATGGCACCGTAGGCTTGGCCACCAATCAGGCCACCCGTCTGACCAGTATTGCAGAACTTGCCAAGCAGCAGGGCTTGCGCGTGGGGGTAGCCACTAGCGTTACGCTCAATCATGCCACTCCGGCATCGTTCTATGCCCATCAGAGAAGTCGCAACGACTACTATGAGATTGGCGTGCAGTTGGCCCAGTCGGGATTCAACTTTTTTGGTGGTGGCGACTTCGAGGAGAATGTCAAAGCCGATGACCGTACAGCTCCTCAACTGTATGATGTAGCTGAAGATGCTGGTTACAAGATTGTACGCGGATACGACAAATTTAAGAAAAGTGATAAGGTCATCCTCATCCAAGACAAGAAAGCGTTGGAAAGTACGCTCCCCTATGCCATTGATGCTACCGACGAATCGCTTACTTTGGCGCAGATTACTACGGCGGCCATTGAGGTACTGGACAATCGTAAGGGTTTCTTCCTGATGGTCGAAGGTGGTAAGATAGACTATGCCTCACATGCCAATGATGCGGCAACGGTATTCCACGAGGTTATTGACTTTGACAATGCCATTCGTGTGGCATACGACTTTTACTTGCAGCATCCTCAAGAGACGCTTATCGTCATCACCGCCGATCATGAGACGGGCGGACTTACGCTCGGCAATGGGCAATATGCACTCAACTTCCCGGCATTGCATGCCCAGAAGGTGAGCCATGTGGGATTCTCGCGACTGATCAATCGCATGCGCCACGATACTCACGACAAGGTGAGCTGGGAGCAGGTGCGCGAGGCGCTGAGAGCGAACTTTGGTTTTTGGGATCAGATAACCCTCAGCGAGAAGGATGAAAAGGCGCTCTACGACGAGTATCGCCGGTCGATTGCTGACAACAAGAAGGTGAGTATGGCCAAGAGTTTGTACTATATGGACGAGCCCATCTCGGCATTAGCCATAAGGATACTTGACCGCATCGGCATGGTCGGGTGGCCTGTAGGTAGCCATACGGCAGCCTATGTGCCCATATTTGCGGTGGGCAATGGCGCCGAGCGCTTCTGTGGGCAAATGGACAATACGGACATCCCCAAGCGTATTGCCGAAGTGGCGGGATATGGAACAATTGACAAATGATAATTTGACAAATTAATTTTTAATTTTTAATTTAAAAAAACCATGGGTATTGGCATACGACATATTGTTCCAGAGTATCCTGCAAGAGAGAAGATGATTTATTTCCCCGATATAGAAATGATTAAGCTTATGAAAATATTATTGTTGGGCAGTGGCGGACGCGAGCATGCCCTGGCTTGGAAGATAAGCCAAAGTCCGAAAGTAGAGAAGTTATATATTGCTCCCGGCAATGCCGGTACACGCGAGGTGGGTGAGAATGTAGCCCTTTCGGCAACCGACTTTGATGGCATCAAGGCCTTCGTGCTTGACAATGCCATTGACATGGTTGTGGTGGGCCCCGAAGACCCGCTGGTAAAGGGTGTGTACGACTATTTCCGCGACGATGAGCAGCTCAAGAATATCCCCGTTATCGGTCCCTCAAAGGAGGGTGCTACCCTTGAGGGAAGCAAGGACTTTGCCAAAGCCTTCATGATGCGCCACAATATTCCTACAGCACGCTATCAGACCTTTACCCAAGCCACTTTGGATGAGGGTATCGCCTTCCTTCGCACCCTCGAGGCCCCCTATGTGCTGAAGGCCGACGGACTCTGCGCCGGTAAGGGTGTACTTATCCTCCCCACCCTTGAGGAGGCCGAGAAGGAGCTCAGCGAAATGCTGGGCGGTATGTTTGGCTCGGCATCGGCAAGCGTAGTGATTGAGGAGTTCCTCTCGGGTGTCGAGTGCTCGGTATTCGTGCTCACCGATGGCAAGAACTACAAGCTCCTTCCCGAAGCCAAAGACTACAAGCGTATTGGCGAGGGTGATACAGGCTTGAACACCGGTGGTATGGGCTCTATCTCTCCTGTGCCTTTCGCTGATGCAGCGTGGATGCAGAAGGTCGAGGAGCGTATCGTGCGCCCCACCGTCGAAGGGCTGGCTGCTGAGGGCATCGACTACAAGGGCTTCATCTTCTTCGGCCTTATCAATGTGAAGGGCGAGCCTATGGTGATTGAGTACAATGTGCGCATGGGCGACCCTGAGACCGAGAGTGTGATGCTGCGTCTGAAGAGCGATATCGTGGACCTCTTCGAAGGTGTGGCCGAAGGCAACCTCGATGAGCGCACCATTGAGTTTGACCCTCGCAGTGCAGTGTGCGTGATGCTCGTGTCGGGTGGTTATCCTGGCGACTATGTCAAGGGCTACCCCATCACCGGCTTTGATAAGGTAGAGGGTAGTTATCTCTTCCATGCCGGTACGACAGTGAAGGACGGACAGGTCGTAACCAACGGTGGCCGCGTCATTGCCGTAAGCTCATATGGCGATACCCAGTTGGAGGCGTTGGCTACCTCATTTAAGAATGCACAGGCACTGCATTTCACCGATATGTATTGCCGTAGCGATATTGGTAAGGACATCCTTTAATGCACAAAATAGCCCATTTCATCGTACATAGTAAGGCGGCAGCATACATTGCCGCCTTGCTATATATTGCCATGTGGGGCGTCCGGTCGGTGCAGGCAGCAAGCTTCAGCCTCTCGAGCTGCCTATTGCTGCTGCTCACGCTTGGCATGGGCTATGTCATGATGTGTATGGTGCGTGAGTTCTCGCTTGGCGATGTCAAGGGTGCTCTGCCTGCCACATTCTTCTTCATGGGCTGTACCATCGCTCCTGTGGTGAGTCCGCTACGCGGCGATGGCATACAGTTTATCCTCTCCCTTGCCGCCTGCTATACGCTGTTGCGCACCTATCGTCGTCGCAACGCTATGGGAGGCTATTTCCTGGCCTTTGCCCTCGTAGGCATACAGTGCCTGCTGGTGCCCTCGTGGCTACTCATGCTACCCCTTCTCGTGCTATGCGGAGCCTTCATGGAGTCGCTCCATGTGCGCACCTTCTTTGCCGCCCTCTGGGGGCTCCTGCTTCCCTATTGGGTTGTGGGCGGAGTGCTGTTCTTGACAGATCGTGTCGACCTCATCGCCCCCTATTTTGCGCAGCTGCTTCCAGCGATGTCGGGCACATTGGGCATGCCCCAACTGCTGCAACTGTCGTGGGTGCTCCTTCTGGTGTTGCCCGGTGGCGTAGCGGTATTGCTGAATCGGGCGATGAAGCTCCAGGCCAATGCCAGCTACCGTCTGCTGTTGGTAGCCCTCGTAGTGCTTTTCGTGGCCGTATGCCTCCTCCCCGCTCATCATTCGGCCCTGCTCCCCTGTGTGCTGCTCTACGCCTCAATCATAGGTGCCGCCCTATTTGCGGGCAATAAACATCGTGCAAAACACATCTACCTCATCGTATTGTTGTCTCTTTGGTTATTCTTCCTCTGCCAACCCCTATGGAGCAGCTATACGATGCACTAATCAGTTATGGCCCATGGGGTATGTTTATTTCTGCGTTCTTGGCAGGCAGCATACTACCCTTTAGTAGCGAAGCCATCATGGTGGCGCTTCTTGCCGCAGGTGTCGACCCTTGGATACTGCTCCTCACCGCTTCGGCTGGCAATACATTAGGCGGCATCACCTGCTATTGCATTGGTCGCACTGCATCGCCCGAGTGGCTACAGCGCACCTTCCGCATCAAGGACAAACATATGCATCGTGCCCAGGTATTGGTTGCTCGCTGGGGCGCCTGGATGGGACTCCTTTGCCCATTACCCATACTGGGCGATGCCATCCTCGTCACCCTGGGCATCATGCGCTCTCGCCCCCTTGCTACCAACCTCACGATGGCCATCGGCCGCACCCTCCGCTATGCCTTCGTGCTGCTCTCGGCACTTGGTGTGGCAAAGCTCTTGTGGTAAGCTGAAGTTTCCCCCTATTCTCAATTTTGCATTGGAAAATGGCTGCGGAGCCATTGTCGCACGCATTTTCCTGTTCTTCGTCTATTCCC
>JAFYMV010000069.1 GCA_017548225.1 Bacteroidaceae bacterium
ATTGCAGCGATGCTCATTCCTTAATCTCCTCGAAGTCTACATACTCGCCGTCTGACTTGTCGAAGATCTTGTCTCGCTTCTTGTTTGCAGAATTTGTCTGTTGCGATTGCGACTGGCTGCTGCTCCATTGACCAGACTTCCTTGTATGGGCTTGTGATCGTTTGGGACTACCGAAGAGTCCGAGTATGAAACCAAGTATACCGCGTATAATAGAGGTGCCGATAGCAATGATTGCTATGGCAATAAAACATGTCATGAAGAATAATCCTAAAATCATAGGCCTTTAGTATATAGTTACGGTAAGGTATAGACAAATGGCGTGCCAAAAAGGTTCGCCCGAGCTGTTATGCTCGCTTTTGTGTCAAGATTGACAAAATGATGTACCAACCTATGACAGCAGAAAGACCAGTAAGACCCAAGAGGAGGAGTAATACGATGCTGACAAGTAGGAAGGTGTAAGCTATGCGGTTGGCTTTCCATGCAAGGCTTTTGAACTTGAGCGAGAACATGGGAATCTCGGCAACCAGCAGCCATGAGAAGAGTAGTACCAAGGCTACTACAAGAATCCAACCGTAGGGGTGTGATACGATAACATCGTGTGAGCCAATGACCAAGGCGCCCCAAAATAGGGCATTGGCAGGGGTGGGCAGACCGATAAAAGAACTGGTCTGACGCTCATCGACATTGAACTTGGCCAAGCGAAGCGCAGAGAAGGCGACAAGCAGGAAGGCTAAGAAGGGCATTGCAAAGGCTGGCAGCATGTCTAGGTGCATGTCGGCGCACTCGCGGAGCCAACTGAACACCATTGTAGCAGGGGCAAAGCCAAAGGTTACTACATCAGCCAACGAGTCGAGCTCTTTCCCAATGGGAGAGCTGACCTTCAAGGCACGGGCGCTAAGTCCGTCAAAGAAATCGAACACTGCACCGGCAATGATGAAGGCGAATGCGATAGGATAGACACCTTCAAATGCATATGTGGCAGCAATGCATCCTGAAAGGAGATTGCAGCAAGTAATCGTGTTGGGGATATGACGGCGCATGGCTATATGGGGAAACTCCCTTTATTTCAATTTTGCAATTACGGTTTGGTTACCTGTGGTCTTCTGCCCCATGGTAACGCATACTTCTGTGCCAATAGGAAGATAGATATCGACACGCGAACCGAGTTTGATAAAGCCAAAGTGCTGGTCAATGAAGCACTCTTCTCCAGGCTTGGCATAGGTGACAATGCGGCGTGCCATGGCTCCTGCAATCTGGCGTACCATGACCTCCTTACCGTCGGGGGTCTCCATGACTACCATTGAGCGCTCGTTGTCAGTGCTGGCTTTGGGAAGGAAAGCACGATGGAACTTGCCGTTATCGTGAGTAACCTTTGTTACCACACCATCGACAGGATACCAGTTGGCATGTACATTGAGCGGACTCATGAAGATAGAGATCAAAAGGCGGCGATCGTGAAAGTGGTCTGGCTCATCGACTTCCTCGATGACTACGACTTTTCCGTCTGCGGGTGCTACCACGATATCTTCAGTGTCCTCGCCAGGGAAACGACGGGGAGGGCAACGGAAGAAGTTGACCAGCAATAGATATATGGTGGTGGTAAACACGGCAATAAGAATGAACAGCCAACGCAGGTCGGGGTAGGTAAAGAAATAGGTTACTGCATTGACGAGCAACCAAACGAAGAAACCTACTGTGAGCTGACGGGTACCCTCTTGGTGAAGGCGTATTTTACGGAGTTTTCGCATAGTATATGTTTTGTTAAGTTATGCAAAGATGTGTCCATCCCTGCCTTTCTAATTGCAAATGTATACTTAATATGTTAATATTGCAAGAAAAACGAGAATAAATGACGCGGGTGGCGATATTTTGGTATATAGGGGAAGATGTGCGGAGAGATATCGTCGAAGGTGTGGAAAACTTTTGGATAAATAATTCAATGCAAATGGTGAAGATTTGTTTCGAATTGTGTAACTTTGAAGCGAATATGGATACTATGGATACAAATATACCTTACCACATACCGGTGATGCTGCACGAGACGGTAGACGGCATGAATGTCGCTCCTGGAGGGGTGTATGCAGATATGACCTTTGGCGGCGGTGGGCATTCGCGGGAGATACTGCGCAGAATGGATGCCACAGCCCGATTGTATAGCTTTGATCAGGATGCCGATGCCGAGCGTAATATTGTGGATGATGAACGATTTACTTTTGTGCGCAGCAACTTTCGCTACTTACGCAACTGGATGCGTTACCATGATGTAGAGCAACTTGATGGCGTGTTGGCCGACCTTGGTGTGTCGAGTCATCAGTTTGACGAGGGTGAGCTGGGATTCTCATTTCGCTTTGATGCCAAGCTTGACATGCGTATGAATCGTCGCGATGGACTCACTGCAGCTGATATTGTTAACACCTACGATGAAGAACGGTTAGCCGAGATTTTTTATCTCTATGGCGAACTGCTCAATAGCCGCAAACTGGCTTCGGTCATTGTGAAAGCTCGAGTACAGGCTCCCATTGAGACAACAGGTCAATTGTATGAGACGGTGAAGCGACTCTTTGGCCGCGACCGTGAGAAAAAAGAGATGGCAAAATTGTTCCAAGCTCTGCGCATTGAGGTAAACGAGGAGATGGAAGCGCTGAAGGAGATGCTGCAGTCGGCAACCGAACTGTTGCGACCTGGTGGTCGCTTGGTAGTGCTTACCTATCACTCTTTGGAGGACAGACTGGTAAAGAACTTGATGAAGACCGGCAATGTAGAGGGCAAGGTGGAACAGGACATCTATGGCACCAAACCATCGCCTTATCGCATGGTGGGAAAGGTCGCTGTAGCAAGTCGTGAGGAGCAGGAGGAGAATCCACGCTCGCGCAGTGCAAAGCTGAGAATAGGAGAAAAACGGTAGAATTGATTCTAAAATCTGAACTTTATTTATGGCTACCGAACAGACAAAAAAAGGTAAAAAGCTCAAAGCGTTGCTCGAGGGCGATGTGCTGTTGAGTCCTTTCTTGCAGCGCCACTTGGGGCTGCTTGTATTGTTGTTTGCGATGATTATCGCATATGTAAGCAATCGTTATGCATTTCAGCAGGAGCAGGTGGAGATACAACGCTTGCGTACTCAACTCAATGACACGAAGTATGAGGCGTTGGCGCGTTCAAGCGAACTGATGGAGAAAAGTCGTGAATCAAGCATTCAAAGGTTTATCAAAGAGCGAGGAAGCGAACTGATAATCCCAGTGCAGGCTCCAGTGGAACTAAAGAAATAATCGTATGCAGAATCCTCAAGACAAAAAGATAATATCTCGTTATTTCTCTGTCATCATTGTCATGGCAATGGTGGGAATCGCCATTTTGTCCAAGGCTGTGTCAGTGATGGTGTTTGAACGCAATTATTGGCGTGTGGTGGCGAGTAGGACAGTGACTGACAGCGTGCCTATTGCTCCCAAACGAGGCAATATATTGAGTGACGACGGCCAACTGATGGCAAGCAGCGTGCCGCAGTATACCTTGTTTATGGATTTTGTGGTGTCTGACAGGGATGAGGAGCGCAGAAAAAAAGCACAATTCCGCCGCGATACGCTATTGGATAATCATATGACGGAGATTTGTGAAGGGTTGCACCGCATCCTCCCTGATAAGAGTGTAGAGGAGTTTCGTCAGACTTTTAACAATGGGCGCAAGCATAAGAGCCGCTATTGTAAGCTCTATCCCAAGCGTGTGTCGTATGCCCAATATAAAGAGATTAAAAAACTTCCCGTGTTGGAACTGGGCGCTAATGTGGGTGGATTCTTTACAGAGAGCAATATTGAACGAAAGAAAGTTTTTGGCTCGTTGGCGCGTCGTACTTTGGGAGATGTATACGCCAAAGTCGATTCGGCAAAGAATGGTATTGAACTAGCTTATGATGATTACCTTCGTGGTAAGCCTGGAATGGGTCATCGTAAGAAAGTGAATCGCGATATACTGACTATTGTGGATCAACCTGCTATTGACGGTTATGATGTAAAGACCACACTGAATGTGGAGATTCAAGATATCGCTGAGAAGGCTCTGCTTGATATGTTGCATAAGCAGAATACACAATACCAAGGTGATGCACGCACTGGTGTGGTAGTGGTAATGGAGGTTGCCACGGGAGATATCAAGGCAATGGTCAATATGAGTAGAGCCAGTGATGGTAACTATTATGAGAGTAAGAATCATGCGTTGGCCGATATCCTTGAGCCCGGCTCTACCTTTAAAACTGCATCATTATTGGTCGCTCTTGACGATAAGAAGATTAGTATTACCGATTCCGTGGATGCCAATCGTGGACTTTATAAATTCGGAACTGCTACGATGAAAGATCACAACTGGAATAAAGCCAGTGCTTATGGCGTGCTCAGTGTACCGCAAGTGCTGATGTACTCCTCTAATGTGGGTACTGCGCGTCTCATTGATGAGAACTATTACAGTAATCCCGAGAAGTTTGTAGAGGGGCTTCATCGTATGGGATTGGCTACATACTTCCCCTTGTTACCCGGAACAGGTAAACCTGTTATTCGTAAACCGAATGAGAAAAGAACTAATTGGTCGCGGACAGCACTTCCTTGGATGTCTATCGGTTATGAAACGCAGATAGCGCCTATCAATATTGTATCGTTCTACAATGCCATTGCTAATGGGGGA
>JAFYMV010000070.1 GCA_017548225.1 Bacteroidaceae bacterium
CATACATGCTCAACTCTACTGCCACAAAGACTATGCTCACCATCGTCAAATTGCTCATCTACTACTTTGCCTACCAGTTAGGATTCCAGGCTATCGCGTTGGTTGCGGCGCGACATGTCTCCCCAATGGACCCAAGCATGGCACTCTCACTGGCTATGGTAGTCTCAACAGCGGTAATGACATGGCACCTCATACACTTTGGCTACATACGGCTGACTCGCAATCTGTTCAAGGGGGTCAGCGTATCTATATTGGCCGCGTCGGTAGTGCTGGTGTCTTCAGGCACCTATGTCCTTAACCTGCTCATCGAACAGGCAGACATTCCCTACACGACAGAAGAGATCTTCCTTGGCATGAGCCGCAACCCCTTCGGCGTGCTCTCTATCGCCCTGATGGGGCCCATATTGGAGGAACTGCTCTTTCGCGGAGTCATACAAAGGCGCATACAGGCGATGACGCACAAGGCGTGGGTGGCCATCATCGCATCGGCACTCATCTTCGGTGTCGTGCACGGAAACCAGGCGCAAATCATCTTTGCCTCCCTAATGGGTCTCATGTTCGGTTGGCTCTACTACCGCACCGGCAGCCTGCTGCCAAGCATCGTAGGACATGTGGTCAACAACTCGGTGGCTGCCATCAACATGATTCTCTATGGCAACACGACTATCGAGGAGCAGATGAACGGACCACTCGCCATGTGGCTATGGGCGGCAATGGCCATAGTGATATGCTGCATCGCGGTAGGGTGGCTCAACAGGAAACTTACACGCTGATTATTGGCACGATTCTTATCGGTGCTGTGCTATAAGAATGCAAGATTACTGCACTAATTTTAGCTCAACTTGCACTAATTTAGTCTGCTGCGTAGTCTTAAAATAGGCTGTATCCCTGAAAAAATCAAACAATTATTTGTTTTTTCGCCCAACTTGCACTAATTTTGCACCCGCAAATGCAAAAAACAACCTTTTAATAAATTAAACTATGTATTTAAACGCTGAAAAAAAGCAAGAAATCTTTGGACAGTACGGAAAGTCTAACACTGACACTGGCTCACCCGAAGCTCAGGTGGCATTGTTTTCATACCGTATTTCCCACTTGACGGAGCACTTGAAGCAGAACCGTAAAGATTATAGTACAGCAAGAGCATTGACCAAGTTGGTAGGTAAGCGTCGTGCACTCCTCAACTACTTGAAGGAGCGCGACATCGAGCGCTACCGCGCTATCGTTAAGGCTCTCGGATTGCGTAAGTAATCCTCTACTAAAAAGAGAAAGAGAAAGGCTACATCGAAAGATGTAGCCTTTTCTTTATTATACCCCATCATTTGTATCATCAAATGGAATAAATAATTATCTTTGCACCGTTTTTTGCACATTTTATTTACAAATTTGTTAATAGAGCAAAATGAAATCAGATATGGGAAAAAGAGTGGTTATTACCGGATTGGGCACCATTAGCCCCGTAGGAAATACAGTAGCTGACTTTTGGGACAGCCTCATCAACGGAAAGAGCGGGCTGAACTTCATACAAGGATTTGACGATGTGGACCTCCCCGTACGCATCGTGGCACAGGTGAAAAACTTTGACCCTGCTGCCGACGGATTGGAACGCGCCGACATACGCAAGATGGACCTCTACTGCCAATACGCCGTAGCAGCAGCCAATCAGGCGGTAAAGGATAGCGGACTGATAAGCGGGGAGAATATAGACCCCGACCGATTGGGCGTATATGTAGGCTCGGGCATCGGAGGCATAAACACCTTCGTACGCGAGACACTCAAATATGACGAGGAGGGAGCACGCCGCATCTCACCCCTCTTTATCCCCACGATGATTGCAAATATCGCTTCGGGCAACATCGCCATCCGCCACAATGCACAGGGGCCTTGTCTGCCTGTGGTAACGGCATGCGCCACCGGCACACACTCGGTGGGTGAGGCGTTCCACGCCATCAAGTACGGCATGGCAGATGCTATCATCACTGGAGGTGCCGAAGCAGCTATACATCCTATGGCTATCGGCGGATTTGCCAACAGTCGCGCACTGACCAATGCGGAGACCCTCGAAGATGCCTGCACCCCCTTTGACGCACGCCGCAGCGGCTTCACTATGGCCGATGGCGCGGGCGTACTCGTTCTCGAGGAGTACGAGCATGCCGTGAAGCGCGGCGCCACGATCTATGCCGAAGTGGCGGGCTATGGCAACACTTGCGACGCACACCACTACACCGCCCCACGCCCCGATGGCATACCGGCATCGAAGGCTATACGCATGGCATTCGACGAGGCAAGATACACCGACAAGGATGTGGTATACATCAATGCACACGGCACCAGCACCCCGCTCAATGACAAGACCGAGACCAATGCCATCAAACTCGCTCTCGGCGAGGAGGCTGCACGCAAGGCGCTCATCAGCTCCACCAAGTCGATGACAGGACACATGCTGGGCGCTGCAGGCGGCATCGAGCTCATCGCCTCGGCATTGGCGGTGAAGCATGGCATCGTACCCCCTACAATCAACTACAAGGAGCCCGACCCCGAGTGCGACCTCAACTATGTGCCCAATAAGGCTGTCAAGGCAGACCTCACCATCGCGGTTTCCAACTCGCTTGGCTTCGGCGGACACAACGCTTGTGTTGTATTGAGAAAGATTTAATGATATGGACCGCGAAGAGATCAAAAGCTTCCTCCCCCACCGAGAGCCGATGCTACTGCTCGACTCGGTAGAGAAAGAGGTGGTTACCGATGCGAAAGGCAATGTGGTGGAGTATGCCGTAGGCACCTACCATGTACGGGGCGACGAGTTTTTCTTGCAGGGACATTTCCCCGACTATCCCGTAGTACCGGGAGTCATCCTCTGCGAGATGATGGCGCAGTCGTGCGCCATGCTGCTCGGCGAGGAACTCAAGAGCAAGCGCCCGTTCTATACAGGCATCGACAATGTGCGCTTCAAGTACCAGGTGCGACCAGGCGACACCATCGTGCTGCGCTCTACCATCACCGACCGACGCCAGTCGCTCGTCTTCATCAAGGCCGAAGCAAAGGTCGAGGGCAACCTGTGCTGTCGCGGCAACCTCTCATTCGCGCTGGTGTAATAGAACACACCTGCCATGAAAAACACGACAAACAAAAACATGACAATGAGCCTAAACATTATAGTCCTTGCCAAGCAGGTACCCGACACGCGCTGCGTGAGTCAAGGCGCTATGAATGCCGACGGTACCATCAACCGCGCTGCACTGCCTGTCATCGTCAACCCCGACGACATGAAGGCATTGGAGCAGGCATTACGACTGAAGGAACAGTATCCAGGCACTACCATACAGGTGCTTACAATGGGACCTGCACGAGCTGCAGAGGTGGTACGCGAAGGACTCTTTCGCGGTGCCGATGGAGGCTACCTACTCTCTGATTGCGCCTTTGCCGGTGCCGACACTTTGGCTACATCGTATGCTCTCGCCACAGCCATAGGCAAGATGGGCAGACACGACATCGTGCTTTGTGGTCGCCAGGCTATCGATGGCGAGACGGCACAGGTAGGGCCACAAGTGGCTGAGCGATTGGGCATTCCCCAAATATCCTATGCCGAAGAGATACTGGGCGTAAGCGATGGACACATCACCGCAAAACGCCGTATCGACAATGGCATAGAGATAGTGGAGGCTCCATTACCTGTGGTCATCACCGTAGATGGTGCAGCTGCACCTTGCCGCCCACGCCATGCCAAACTGCTGATGAGCCACAAACAGACCCAGATCACCACATGGAATACTGCCGACATCGGGGCTGACCCTGCACAGTGCGGACTTGCGGGCTCGCCCACTCGGATCAAATCCGTAGAGTGCATTGTACCCTGCACCAAAGAGAGTCGCGTGATAGACTGCAACGACGAAGATATAGCGAACTTAATGAAGGAACTGGGGGCTTAATCATTATGAACAACCTATTCATATACATAGAATTACAGGATAACGGACGCGTGGCCGAAGTGAGCCTTGAGCTACTGTCCAAAGGGCGCTCATTAGCTGACGAACTGGACTGTCAGCTCGAAGCCGTAGCCATAGGCACTAGACTCGATGGCGTGGCCGCACAGGTGATGCCCTACGGTGTGGATGTGCTGCATCTCTTTGACGATGAGAGGCTCTATCCCTACACCACCATACCCCATGCTGCTATCCTAACCAAGCTCTTTGAGGAAGAGAAGCCGCAGATAGCCCTATTGGGTGCTACGGCCATAGGACGCGAACTCGGTCCGCGCGTATCAGCGACCCTACATGGAGGACTTACTGCCGACTGCACCGCCCTGAGCATAGGAGACTACACCGATGAGCAGACGGGCAGGCATTATGAGAATATACTGCTACAGACACTCCCATCTTTCGGGGGCAATGTGGTGGCAACGATTGTCAACCCCGAACATCGCCCACAAATGGCGACGGTGCGAGAGGGCGTAATGAGAAAGGAGCTGCGCGATACCAACTATCAAGGCAAAATTATTCGTCATGACACGAAAAATTATGTCACTGACACCGACTTTGTGATAAAGATCATCGAGCGTCATATTGAGCATGCCAAGCACAACTTAAAAGGAGCATCCATAGTGGTGGCTGGAGGCTATGGCATAGGGTCGCGCGAGAACTTCAACCTGCTCTTCGACCTCGCCAAAGAGCTACACGGAGAGGTGGGTGCAAGTCGCGCTGCCGTAGATGCAGGCTTCGTAGACCACGACCGTATGATTGGTCAAACGGGCCTTACCGTACGCCCCAAGCTCTACATTGCCTGTGGCATCAGCGGGCAGATACAGCACACCATCGGCATGCAAGACAGCGCCACTATCATCTCTATCAATACCGACCCCAACGCCCCCATCAACGCCATTGCCGACTATGTCATCATTGGCCGCGTAGAGGAGGTGATACCGAAGATGATAAAAGGATACAAATCATTAGGAAAATAAAGGGAGCCCTACATTATGCCCAACTTTTACACCGACAGCCCAGAGCTCAAGCACTACCTGAATCATCCATTGATGAAGCGCATCGTGGAGTTGCGCGAGCGCGACTTTGCAGAGAAAGACTTGTATGCCTATGCTCCTCAAAATCATGAGGATGCTATGGACAACTACGACAAAGTACTCGAGATTGTAGGCGAGGTATGTGGCGACATCATCGCTCCCAACGCCGAAGGGGTGGACCATGAAGGAGCCACCTGTAAGGACGGACATATATACTATGCTTCGGGCACGGAGCAAAACCTTGACACGCTGCGTAAGGCTGGACTCATGGGCATGTCGATGCCGCGATGCTATGGAGGTCTCAACTTCCCAAGCGTCACCTTCATGATTGCCGCTGACATGGTGAGCCGTGCCGATGCGGGATTTGAAAACATATGGGCGCTGCAAGATTGCGCCGAGACAATCTATGAGTTTGGCTCCGAAGAGCAGAAACGACACTATATCAGTCGCGTATGCAATGGTGCGACCATGAGCATGGACCTTACCGAGCCCGATGCTGGCTCCGACCTACAAAGCGCACAACTAAAAGCCACCTATAGCGAAGAGGACGGCTGCTGGCACCTCAATGGCGTGAAGCGATTCATCACCAATGGCGATAGCGACATACACCTTGTACTAGCTCGCTCTGAGGAAGGCACAAAAGACGGGCGAGGTCTATCAATGTTCATCTACGACAAGGGTAATGGTGGAGTTACCGTACGCCGCATAGAGAACAAGATGGGCATCAAGGGCAGTCCTACCTGCGAACTGGTATACCATAATGCCAAGGCAGAACTCTGCGGTGAGCGCCGACTCGGCCTTATCAAATATGTAATGTCACTGATGAATGGTGCCCGACTCGGCATTGCAGCCCAAGCAGTGGG
>JAFYMV010000071.1 GCA_017548225.1 Bacteroidaceae bacterium
ATCCAAGGTGTTGCCCTAATTATACAGGTGATAATCAAATTCTTTCGCTTCCTATGTTTCGTGTGAGCCCCTCGACAAACTCGGTGGGGGTGAGCCCCGTAATCTTTTGGAAGTTGCGCCAAGCGGTGGAGCGCTGGCGGTAGCCGACATAGTTGAAGAGTTCCTGAATGTTGGCTTCGGGATCCTCCTTCAGCGCCTTCACCACATAATCGATACGGCGCTGGGTGATGTACTCCACGAAGGTCATGTCGGTATTGCGCTTGAAGGCTTCGCCCACATAGGTGCGGTTCGACTCCAGGCGCTCAGCCAGCGAGGTGAGGCTCAGCTCGGGACTGCGCCACTGGTCGTTCGCCTCCAACGACACCACGATGAGTTTCCAGAGATGGTCGACTTCGGCATGGGGGATCTTTGCCTCGTCGGGTTCGGCAGCAGCCTTCGGAACCAGCAGACGCTCGTTCAATTCATAATAGGTGACACCAACAAAGAAAGACACCCATACTATCTGATGGCCGAGCACCAACCAGTAGGAATGAGTCAACTGTATGGCAAAGTGCAACACGCCTATCAGACAGAAACCCAAGGCATAGCAGAGGATAAAGCCACGGTCGGCACTGCTGCGTCGCCAGTTGTAGCGCACAAGGAAGAGCGAGAAGGCGTAGAAGAGCATGACAAGGAGAGTGAGCAGGCGGAACCACACATTGAACTCTCCGATATACTGCCACAGGTCAGCATACGAGTATAGGGGAGTATATTGGATACCTGCACACATGCCGATGGCGGCCAACAAGAGTAGGGGAACAAACAGCAGCGCATATACCTTGGCACGACCGATGGTGGGGTGTATGACCTCCAAAGGGTAGAGGAAGAAGGTTACCTGGAAGAGCAGGGGCACGAAGGTGTGCTCAGGCTCGAACAGTGTGGCATCGACAGGGGCCGTGCCAGCCCAGGTGCGGAAGATGAAGGTGAAGGTAAAGAACGCTGACACCCAGCTAAGCAGGGCTTGGATTATGCGCGAGTAGTCGCCAGTCTCTGAGCGGCGACGCCACAGAAGCACACCACAAATGGCGAAGGCAGCGGTCATCAAGACCTGAAAGAGGGTAACAATGTATTGCATCTTGCTAGTCGGTTATTTCGGATGCAAAGATACGAATAAGCGAGCGAAATAATATCAAGCTTGCTTGGATATTTTCACAGCGAGCGCAAGTATCTTCGAGGCTCCCCTCAGAGATACGAATAAGCGAGCGAAATAATACCAAGCTTGCTTGGATATTTTCACAGCGAGCGCAAGTATCTTCGAGGCTCTCCTCAGAGATAAAATGATAATAAGAATCCGACAATAGGTGACATCCACTATCCATACAGAGAGCGGACAGGTACATTCCTTTTTCAGAAAAGACACCATGACAAAGGGAAGTTTTTACTACCTTTGCAACGGATAAGATAACCGCTATCCCTACCCTATCAATGAGAACACTACATACAACCGCCACACTGCCCAATGGGCTACGCATCATACACGCTCCATCGCCCACCTCGGTGGTCTACTGCGGCTATGCCGTCAACGCTGGCACACGAGACGAGCAACCCCATGAGCTAGGGCTGGCTCACTTCGTGGAGCACATGCTCTTCAAGGGCACCACACGACGACGCGCATGGCACATACTCAACCGCATGGAGAATGTCGGGGGCGACCTCAACGCATTCACCAACAAGGAGGAGACGGTCATCTACTCGGCCTTCTTGAAGAAGGACTTCGCGCGTGCCCTGGAGCTGCTGACCGACATTGTCTTCCACAGCACCTTCCCCCAACATGAGGTGGAGAAGGAGCGCGGGGTGGTACTGGAGGAGATAGAGTGCTACGAAGACAACCCTGCCGAGCTGATCTTTGACGACTTTGAGGATATCCTCTTCCACGGCCATGCATTGGGGCACAACATACTCGGCACTCCGCGACATATCAAGCGCTTCGACACGGCCAGCGGACGCAGCTTCACCGAACGGTACTACCACCCAGCCAATGCGGTGCTGTTTGTCTATGGCAACATCCCCTTCAGCCGCATCGTGATGTGGGCCGAACGCCTCACTGCCCATATCCCTGCAGGATGCGCCAACACGACCCGCACGGCCCCACTCCCCTATGTGCCCCGCAGGGTGGAGACTGCACGACGCACGCATCAGACGCATGTGATGATGGGATGCGTGGGATATCCCTCATCGGACAAACGGCGCACGGGGCTGTACCTGCTCAACAATATGTTGGGCGGACCGGGCATGAATAGCTGGCTGAACATCGCCCTGCGCGAGCAGATGGGACTGGTGTATAATGTGGAGAGTAACCTTGTGAGCTATACCGACACGGGGGTATTCAATATCTATTTTGGCACTGACGCCAACGAGGCCGAACGCTGCATGGAGCTTACCCTCAAGGAGCTGGACCGCCTGCGCGAGCAGCCACTGACCACGCTACAGCTGTCGGCTGCCAAGAAACAGCTCATGGGACAGGTGGGCGTGGCCTCTGACAACTTTGAGAACACGGCTCTCGGCATGGCCAAGACCTATCTGCACTATGGGGAATATGAGGGGATGGAGGCATTGTTCCGCCGCATAGAGGCGCTCACGGCCAAAGAGCTATGGGACATAGCCAACGAGCTCTTCCAACGCGACAACCTAACCGTGCTTACCTACCGATAGGAGCTGTATGAGCCGCTCCACATCATTCTTGACGAGGGTGTAGGTGGGAGCCTCTTCGTAGTTGGTATTCTTGCGCAGCACCGACTCTATAGTCTGCAGGCTACGGTGGTAGGCGGTGAGCTCATTGCGGTACTGCTGGGCATGGCAGGCAAGGGTGCGGATCTCGACTTCGCGCTCACGGCGCAACCGTACACAGACGGGGGAGAGCAGCTTCATCACGACATTCTCCTTCAGGTGGTGCCCCTGGATGAAGAGGTAGGTATTCTCGGGTGTCACCCCAAGACGGGCCAGCTCGGGCGTCATCATCGCCAAGTCGGGCTTTGCTTGCGGGTAGCGCCGCTCAAGCCATGCCAGCTTCTTCTCTACCCTAGTACGAAGCAACTCCAGCGCATCCTCGGGATGGGGTACACTCACGGGGTCGAGGCGTACTACACGACAAAAGTCCTGCATGGAGAACACCGACAGCTCGTGCTTGCGGTAAAACCATATATTCCACACGAAGAGGGGGTGGATAATCTGTGAGTAGAGGCGGAAGAATGCCTCAAAGTCTATCATCGGCTTGTCGTTGAGCGTGCTCTGCACACATACCCCATGCAGGCTGCCTGCATAGCACTGATAGTTCTCTATGGCATAGGCGTAGGTCTGAAGCACATAGGGACTGTTGATGATGCGGCGCGATGTATGGGTGCGCCCCTGCAACAGGTAGTCGTAGTCGCTGTCGACACAGGCTATCATGTGTCCGCCCAGCCCAGCCCCCAGCTCGTTCATCATCGCCACCTTCTTACCCTTGGCGAGCGATGTCTTCGAGGGCAACATTACCTGGAAGTAGTATTTGTCGCTATTGTACTGGCTCAACAGATGGCTCCAGAACGACACATCATCGTAGCTCTCCACATAGGCAACTATCCGTTTGCGAGCAGTCTTCGGACGCAAGCTATTGGCGGCCTCTATGTAGAGCGAAGTTACATTTTGTGTCAGTCGTTTTGCCACTTCAGTAAATTAAAAGTTGAAAATTGAAAATTGAAAATTACTCCGCCCGGATGGCAAACTTTCAATTTGCAATTTTTAATTTGGGAATAATATAGCAGTTTACCTAAAGGTTTTATGTCATCCTGAACGCAGTGAAGGATCTCGTGCTGGGACTGCTCCACATACTTTGAGAGATTCTTCGCGTTGCTCAGAATGACAACATCGCGGTATTTAATTGTAATGGGTAAACATCTATATTATTGCCTTTAATTTTAAACTGTAATGTCCGTCACCTCCGTCACTGCATCCATCCAACCTCCCATAATCATGGCAGGTGAGTGGGTAGTGAGTATGATCTGTGCATTGGGGTTCATCTCGCGTATGATGCTGATGATGCGCTGCTGCCACTCGATATGCAGTGACACCTCGGGCTCATCCATCAAGAGCACGCAGGGTTGCTTGTCCTGCACGAGCACGGTGAGCAAGATAACCAGCATCTGCTTCTCGCCACTCGACAGGCGATAGGGCAACAGCTGGTCGCCCTCCTCCTGCTCAAACACGATTTCGTTCTTCGAGCGGATAATCTTCTTTCCTGTTTCAGCAAAAAGCTCATCGGCAAGGTCCTGGAAGCGGCGTTTGGGATAGGATACCTCGGCGGCCTTGCGCTGGCTCTCCTCATCGCCCGACGACAACAGTTCGATGATGCGGTTACCGATGTTCACCTGATAGTCGAGGTATCGACGCTGCAACTGATATAGCTGCCAGTCAAGCTCGGTCTTCACATTCTTGTCGGCCATCTTCTCGGCCAAGTTGCTATGGAAAAGCGGACGGTCAAAACTGCGTATCACATCGAAGTGTATCATCGTAGCCTCCTCGGGGTAGAAGGTCATCTTTACCCCGTCTAAGTCCTTCACCTTCACATCAACGCCTGCCAGATAGTCCAACTGGGCCACGGCACGATTCAGGATGGTAGACTTACCAATACCGTTAATACCGCTCAATATATTCACATCACGGCGCAGGTCCCACACGATATGCTTGCGGCCCCACAATGCCTCAATCTCGATACGGCGAATATATTCGGCCCGTACCTCGCCACGATTCTCTTTCAGTGCTTCCATGATTCTATTCTTTATGAATACATGTGCGAAGATACATATTTTCTTTGGGCGAACAAGTGTTTTTTCGCTTTTTTATGCTTTCTCGCAGCAGATGAGTACCTTCGACTCGTCAAAGAGGGTGGTGGCAAACAGGTATGCCGCACCGCCATCGCCAATCTTGAGCCGCTTGCGCAGCGTGTCGACATGCTCGGGGAAGTTGCGCACTGCAAGGTTGGCCTGCTTATATCCAAGCGCCTTCAATTCCTTCTTGCTGAACCCGTTGCAACCATTGACCCTGAACACGCGACCGGGGAAATCACTCACCAGCACATCGGAGGTGTAGAGGTGGGTGTTGGGGTGGAGCTTGCGCATGCCAAAGCGCTCGGAAGGCAGGCGGTAACACCCGGCCTTCATCAATGAGTTGTTGGGCTCGTAGAGGTACTGCCCTAACTGCTCGGCATAGGTGCACACTGCCGCGGCCTCGGCACGGAGCGTATAGTCAAAGGCTTGCACATGAGCCCCCTGGATATTGACCGTATGCATCTGTATATCGCCACCGCTCTTGCCTCGCTCAAGCACGAAGAGCAGCTCCTTGCACTCATTGCCTACCGACACGACATGCACCTCGGCCACCGAGCGCAGCTGCCCTATGGCTTGCGATATGTCGAGCATCGGGGAGCACTTGACCATCACATGTGCACTCTTCTGTAACAGCTGCTCTTCGAGGGCACACACATCGGGCTCGCAGTCGGCGAGCGCCACCACCTTGTTGCCGCCCCTATCGCGGCGTGCGGGGTCAAGGAATATCCAGTCCTGCTCGGGCAGTGCTGCCAGCACCTCCTCGCATTGGCCTTGCCTCACCTCGATGGATTTGTTCAAGAGGGCGAAGTTATGGGTGGCGATAGCACAAAGCTCTGCATTGCGCTCTACATAGGTGGCGCGAACAAACTGTGCCGACATGTAGCTGCAGTCGATACCGAAGCCACCCGTGAGGTCGGCCAGGCATGTGCCCTGCACGAGCGATGCCTTATACTGCGCTGTGGCCTCTGACGAGCACTGCTCCATCGACAGACGCACCGGATATATAAGTCCCTCCACAGCCGCCCATGCGGGCAACTTGGTGCGGGCTATCCTTCGGCCCTCTATCTGGGTAGCTGCCACGCGCATATCCACCTCGGGATAGCGTGACGCTTGCAGAGCTAAGCTGCGCACATCATCGTTGCTGTGCTGCGCTATAAAGATTCGTGTAGCCTCGTCAATCATGGTCGCGAAGTTACATCATCAACGGCAAATGACAAAATTACCTGCCCGTTTTTTTGTAGGGCAAATCATGAAGATACTGCACTCGCTGTGAAAATATCCAAGCAAGCTTGGTATTATTTCGCTCGCTTATTCGTATCTTTGTCCCCATGTATCAGATATCCGTTTCAGAAGAGATTAAAGCCAAGTGCCCCACCTACCGTGGAGCAGCGGTATATGCCGAGGTAAAAAACACCCCCTACAGTGAGGCTTTATGGTCAGAAATCGCCCATTTCACCGAGGATTTGCGCGCTACAGAGAGCACCGAGAGCATCAAGCAGATGCCCACCATCACCGCCACACGCGAGGCCTATCGTGCCTGTGGCAAAGACCCTAGCCGCTACCGCCCCTCTGCCGAGGCTCTGCGCCGCCGCCTGCTGCGCGGGCTAGAGCTCTACCGCATAGACACACTTGTCGACCTCATCAACCTCGTGTCCCTGCGCACGGGCTACTCCATAGGCGGATTTGACGCTGACAAGATTGTAGGTACCGAACTATGCCTCGGCATCGGCAAAAAGGAGGAAGAGTTTGAGGGCATAGGGCGCGGAGTGCTCAACATTGAGAACATGCCCGTCATACGCGATGCTGTGGGCGGCATAGGTACTCCCACCAGCGACCATGAGCGCACCAAGATGGATATCAGCACTACACACATCCTCGCCATCATCAATGGCTATAGCGGTAGCGAAGGATTGCGCGAAGCGGCCGACATGACCGCAGACCTGCTCACACGCTACGCCTCAGCCACAGAGTGCCGCGTATGGATGTTCGACTAATCACTCATGGAAATTATGACTATATCAACACATTCTCTCATCTTTTTTCATATGAGACGAATCTTAGCAAAAATCCTTACTGCTACGATATTTCTTTTAGCATATTCTTGCGATAGGCTTGACGAAATAGATAGTCGGCTCGAAATCCTGGAAGAAAAGGTGTCAACACTTGAAGATGCCACCGAAGCCCTACAAACGCTCTATGCAGAAGGCAAAGTCATCAATAACATCACACCAACTGAAGAAGGTTATCAAATAACATTTTCAGACAACAGCAAACTCAATATCTCCGATGGAATTACCCCATTGTTACTCATTGATCAAGACAACTATTGGAATATCTCATACGACGGCGGAAATACTTATAGTCGTATAAAAGACAGCTTCGGGGACAACATTCCCGCCTCTGGGGTTTCCATTAAGGCGGCAATTGACGAACAAGGCAACTATGTACTGATGCAATACATGCATTCCTCCCCTGACAGTATAATCTCTACCATGACCACTCCCTTATCCTCCGACTCCGCAAAAATCATCTATTCGATAGTGGAAGATAGCCAATCACACCTTATCACCTTGACGATGGCCGATGGCAGAGAGTTTACTTTTACCAAATCCTATAGCGTCCCTACCAGCATAGCACTACTCAACACTCAAACGCTACTTTTGGGAAAGAATGACACTATAAGCCTTGAATTCAGGGTAAACCCCTCCGTCGCCACATTTAACTATGACACCAAGTCGGAGAATTGCCAAATCTTCCTTGACAAAGTAAGCGAAGCGCGCTCCTATATCACTCCCCCAACTGCCTACTCCATGATTAAGGTCGAACAGGCGTACGACGATGTAGGCATCATGAAAACAGGGCAATACAAGGCCTACATTACTGACCTCAACAAGAACACGCCTTACAATGACAATGTCGCTATAGTACTTAAAATCCCTTATCAAGATAACGAGTATCTCGAAGTTTCGTCTTCAGCTATACCCATCAGATATACAGACAACACGCTACGCGACTTTTCGTTTCTAAAAGAGCATAACCCTACATCCATTATCAGCGATGTACACGGCATCATCGACGGCACCCATATAAAGGTTGTATCGCCCTATATTACCAATTCTACACACCTGGTACCTACCTTTCATAGCAGTGGATACAAAGTTTTGGTCAATGGCATCAGGCAAGAGAGTGGCGTTACTCCCAACGACTATAGCAAGCCCCTCACATATAGAGTAGAAAACCACTATGGGGAGTACACCGAATACACTGTCGAGGTTATTCATTCGGGCCTTCCCCTTGTCTTCATTGACACTCCCGACAAAGTCGCTATTACCAGCAAAGAGCAGTGGCTCGGCAATGCCAAAATCAAGATTATAGGAACTACAGGCGAAACGCTACACGATGACTACACCTCTATCAAAGGGCGTGGCAATACTTCTTGGGGATTTGCTAAGAAATCCTACAACCTCAAGCTCGACAACAAGGCCTCAGTATTGGACATGCCCGAGCATAGGCGTTGGGTACTACTTGCTAATTGGATGGACCGTACACTACTGCGCAATCGCGTAGCTTTCAAAATGGGAGAGTGTACACTACCCTACTCCCCTCGTAGCGAATATGTAGAACTCATCCTCAACGGCAAACACATGGGCAACTATCTCCTATGCGAACAGATACGCATCGATGAAAATAGAGTCAATATACACACCCTTGCCTCCACCGACGAGAACATCACAGGCGGATACCTAATGGAAATGGACAAGAATTACGACGAAGTGCACAAGTTTCATTCCGCTGTAAAAGACTTCCCCTACATGTTTAAGAAACCCGACGAGGAAGTGCTCACCGATACAATGTTTAACTACATGCAAGCCTTTATTAACGATATGGAACACTACCTATACAACGACCCCAACAGTCGTAAGTGGACCGAATATATCGACATAGAGTCATTCGTTGACTTTTGGTTTGCCGCCGAACTTACCTCAAACTATGAATACGGGTGGCCCAAGAGCACCTATGTTTACAAAGACCAAAACGGGAAGCTCTGCGCAGGGCCCATCTGGGACAACGATTGGGGTACCTTTCTCCCTGCCAACAGCAAGCGATACTCTCTAAAGAACTATGTGTACTACCCCGCCCTATTCCAAGACAAAGAGTTCGTGGCCACCGTGAAGGAGCGCTGGCCTGCAGCAAAAGAGAGACTTTCTACTATAGTCGAGTTCATTGATGCCGAAGCCCAACGAATAGAAAGTTCCAATAGAATCAATATATCCATGTGGCCTATATCACTCCGCGTCAATGAAGACGAAACTCTTTCCTTTGACGATGCTGTATACAATCTCAAAAACGCATACACCACCAAGCTCAATTGGCTTGACCGCAAGATATCAGCTATGCAGTAAGAAAATGTTCCCACATGGTTTTTCTCACTTGAATTGAAGCTACGCGAACACAAAACAAACCAGTAAGCTCCCATACGCAATATAAGCAAATAGGGAACAGTCCTAAATTACAAAAATTTCATATTTGTAATCAGATCATAAAAAAGACATATTTGCAACATAAAAAAGCACCTTCTTTTTACTCGAATTAATATTCGTTTAACGAGATGCAAAATATTTTTCCGCATTGGGAATATACACTTTTAAAAAAAATACCTACCTTTGCTTGCTCGTATGTGCGCAAGCGCGTGCGATGGCATCCTTCGGGATTAGGAAAAGACAAGAACTAAAACATTTTAAAACATTTGATTATCATGAAAAAAAGCTCACTGGCTACTCTATTGGCCACCCTGCTCATCGGCAATAGCCCGATGACAATGAGTGCACAGGTCATCGATGTGGACCGTACGAAGTATACGGACTATACGGAGACATTCAACCCTGACTGGTCGCTCATGACTCCCGCCCGCGCAGAGGGCGAAGCGGCGCGCGCACGCACTCGCTCACAGCGCCCCGACCATGTGAACAACGCTGAAACAAAGCATTTCCCACCCGTATTCAATCAGGATGGTGGCTCGTGCGGATCGGCATCGAGAATATGCTATATGTTTAGCCACGAGATGGCGGCATACCGCGACCTCGACGGCTCTGACCCCAAGAACTACTACCCCTCACACTTCGTGTGGCTGCTCACCAGTGCGCAGTCGGGCCTCATCGACCAGGGCAAGGATGCCTTCGTGACGGCGGTAGGCGTGCCCTCGGCAGCGACCTATGGCGGACAGACCTACTCATCGCTCTTTGGATACCAGGAGGAAACCAACGATGACTTCGGATGGATGCAGGGATATGACAAGTGGTACGAGGCCATGCACAACCGTATGCTCAAGCCCATGAACTTCCCCGTAAGTGTAGCTACCGAAGAGGGTCGCGAGGCGGTGAAGAACTGGTTGTGGAATCACAACGGAGACGAGTCTTTTGCTGCGGGTGGTATCTGCGGTATTGGTGTGGCTTCGGCTTGCGAGACTGCAGCAATCCCCAAGACTACAAACAACGAGAAGATTGGCTTGGCAGGACTCCAGTATGTACAGCACTGGGGACAGCAGGTAGACCACGCGCTGACTATCGTGGGCTATGACGACCGCATCGAGTTTGACCTCGATGATAACGGTGTAGCCGGCGAGGTGGAAAAGGATGAGGTAGGTGCATGGATCATCGTCAACTCATGGGGACCGTGGTGGAAGAACAACGGTTTCGTCTATTGCCCCTATGCGAAGGCTATGCCTACAAAGAGCGGCAACCTCGCCACCAATGCTTGGATGCCCGAGATATATCGTGTACGCAAGGACTACAGACCGCTGCGCACCATCAAGCTGGAGATGGACTACAGCCGCCGCAGTGAGATAGCATTGAGCGCTGGTATCAGTGCCGATATCAATGCCAAGGAGCCCGAGAAGACACAACGATTCGTACACTTCACCTATGCTGGTGACGGAAAGAACGGTAACACCAACCCCGCACCCGAAGTGCCCATGTTGGGACGCTGGGCTGACGGCAAGCTGCATACCGAGCCTATGGAGTTTGGTTACGACCTCACCGACCTCACCGATGGCTACGACATGAGCAAACCGCTCAAGTACTTCTTCATCGTAGAGACCCGCTCATGGGCCAAAGGTAACGGTACCATATACAACGCTTCAATTATGGACTACCGTTTCGATAAGCTGGGCGTAGAGACTCCCTTCGGCGTAGGCGAGGGCGTGGAGGTAAAGAGTGCGGGTAACAAGACCATCATCTCTGTCATCGTGCAGGGTAGCGGCTACTATGCTCCGCAGAATGCTACCTTCAACAACAATACCCTCACCTGGCAGGCTCCGATGACATCGGGCCAGGCAGTGAAGGCGTACCGCGTATACTATGGTGGCAGCCTCGTGGCAGAGTTGGCGGCAACGGCTACCTCTTATGCTCCCGAGACTCCCGCCACTACAGGCGAATATGGTGTGAGCGCTGTGTATGCCAACGGCAATGAGTCGGACCCCACCGTAGCACGCATCCCCGTGCTCAAGGCCGAGAAGAATGTGGGTATCAAGTTTGCCCAGTCAGGATTCACCATCCCTGGCGTGATGGCTACCCAATACAAGCAGGCTACCATTGAGTACTGGATCAAGCCAACCTCGCTCAGCAACTGGAATCAGGCGGGCGGACCAGGTTGGGGTAGCTTCATGTTCCATGCCGACTCTAATGGACAGTTTACCGCAGGATGGAACACTGGCGACCACCGCACCCAGTCGTACACCGTCATCAAGACGGGCACATGGTATCACATCGCCATCGTGGTAAACAACAATGTGATGACCATCTACTTCAACGGCGAGCGTCGTGGTTCTGTTACCTCAAGCACCTATAGCGGTGTGGGCGGCTTCGGCGACCTGGTATTCGCATCGAGCGGCAATGGCGCACAGGATGCGGTATATGACGAGATTCGTATATGGAACACTGCACGCACTCCCGAGCAGCTCAAGGCTTACAAGAATGTGGAGTTCTCGGGCAGCACCATGCCGAAGGGCCTTATCGCCTACCTCAAGGGCGACCTTATCACCGATGAGAATGGCGAGCAACGACTCCTTGACTGCGCAGGTGGCCACCATGCTACCTTGCAGGGCAGCTACACTCCCGTAGAAAGCGGATTACCCACATTGAGCGCACCGACCGACGCACCCACTGTAAGCATCGACGCACCCAGTGGCACCGTATACGCAGGCATCCCCGTAACGCTTACTGCTACCTACAACGCTGCAGTGAGCAACATCGCATGGACGGCTGAAGGGGCTGGCATCAGCAACCTCTCTATCGACAGCCCCTCGCTGACCTTCGCGAAGGCTGGTACACATAGCGTGAGCGTAACCGCTACAGGTGCCGATGGCCGTACTGCAACAGCCAAGCGCGACATCATCGTACAGGATGCTCCTGCTCCCGATGCCTCTTTCACCATGACGGGCAACAAAGAGGTACCTGCAGGCGAGCGCATCACCTTCCATGTCAGCAATCCGCAGATGGGCTACACCTATCAGTGGAGCATGCCTGGAGCAGACAACACCAAAGCAGCGTCAGCCAGCGTGGCTACAAGCTATCAGCGTCAGGGCACCTATAAGGTAACGCTCACCGTTACCGCCCCCAACGGCGCGCAAGCAAGCAAGACCGAGACCATTAGCGTGGTAGAGGTAGCTCCTGTCGCAGCGTTCAGTGTATCGCCTGCCGTAGTGCTCAAGGGCGAGCGCGTCACCCTCAACGACGAGAGCCTCTACACCCCGCTCACCCGCAAGTGGCTCATCACGAACGGAAGCACGAACTACATCGTATATGCCGACACCAACTCTCTGGCTATTGACCAGCCTGGCGTGTACAGCGTGAAGCTCGATGTAGCCAACAACTCGGGCACAAGCAGTCTCACCCGCGAGCGTGCCATCATCGTTACCAATGCCGACAGCAAGAACGGCCTGCAGTTCTCAAGCGATGCAGCTGCCGTATCGGCCAAGTCTCCCTTCAGCGTAGGACAGACAGCATACACCATCGAATGGTGGATGAACAGTGAGTGGCCTGCCGATAAGACCAACGGCATCGGCGAAAGCGAGGAGACCCTGTTGTTGCAGACAATGGGTGGTGGCAAGATGCAGCTCTTCATGGGCGACAAGAATGCCATTACCTCTGAAGACTATGTCATTCCCGGTGAGTGGCATCACTATGCTGTGGTCTTCGGCAGCAGCAAGGCCAAGTTCTACCGCGACGGCTCGCTCATCATCACCCGCCCCCTCTCGGGTACAGTGCCCGAGATGAAGGCCTTCCGCATTGGTGGCTCGGTGGCTCCCTTCAGAGGTAGCATTGATGAGTTGCGCGTATGGAATGCAGCCCTCACCGATGAGCAGTTGCAGACCTATACCAATGCGCCTATTGACAATGTAGCTGCAGCGGAGGATAGCAACAACCTCGTACTCTACTACAACTTCAACCAGAGTGGCGGCGATGTGCAAGATGCCACCTCAAAGGGCAATCACGGTACCCGCACCGGCTTCGGCCCCGACGGCGACTCATGGGGATTGTCAAGAGGTGTATTCTGCCTCGCTACAGGCAAGTCAGGAGTAAAGGACATCACTGCAGACAAGCTCACCAACTATGCCAAGGCGTTTGCCAAGAGCAGCACCTGTGTCAACTCTAATCTCTCGTCCCGTGCCTTCAAGCTTACCGGTTGGACATTGGAGAACACGGTTACCGCCAACAACATCGTTACTGGTGCCCATGTAGATACACAGAAGAATCTCTGCCTTACCATCACTACAGGTTGGGACGGCTTCGCCTCTACCCTTACCGACCACAAGGTGTTCCAGACGATCAAGCTCCCCGCAGGACTCTACACCTTCACCGCAGAGTACGACGCCACTTATGAGGGCTATTGCGGCAGCTCATACCTCGTAGTAGCAGAGGGCAATACATTGCCTATTACCGACAAGCTCGACGAGGCCATTGCCTACACAGCCATGAAGGAGAAGAGTGCAGCCGCAAGCAACACCCTGACCTTCACGCTCAACGAGGAGACCACAGTGAGCATCGGTCTTCTGGTCAACATGAGCGGCAATCTCTGTATGACAGTGCAGAAGTTCACCCTCACCCAAAGCCCGATGAATGTCATCGGTACCACCGACGAGATTCCCGCAGGCATAGACCTGATTACTGTTGACAAGGCTCCCGTAGCGCTTCAGGGCATCTACGACCTTATGGGTCGTAAGGTGAGAGCCAACAGCCAATATACTGACGGACTGGCACCTGGCATCTACATCATCGACGGTCGTAAGACAATGGTGAAGTAAGCCACCCACCATAGACAAGCAAAGAGGATGAGCGCGTGCTCATCCTCTTTCTTTTTGGTGTGGATTGGGGTTGATAGATGTGGATATCCATCCCTTGCATGGCGCGAAGGCTGACATCAAAGAAGCCCGCAGCAGTGATATTCACCAGCGCATTACGGC
This sequence comes from Bacteroidaceae bacterium, assembly GCA_017548225.1. Taxonomy (GTDB): domain Bacteria; phylum Bacteroidota; class Bacteroidia; order Bacteroidales; family Bacteroidaceae; genus UBA1189. The sequence goes on from JAFYMV010000071.1 coordinate 14,302, forward strand.
ATGGTGCAAGGATGGTGCAAAAGGAGTGGAGACGCAAGCATCAGATAATCTCCAGCATAGGCGGGCATCTCCACCCTTTTCCCCAAGCTCAACACGCTATATATATCCTCATATATAAGAGATAGAAAGATAATATATATATATACCGTTATCAGTTCACAATCTTGAAGCCCACGAATAGGGTGCGGGGTTGTGTGGGACCGTAGAAATATCCCGAGTCGCGCAGCACGCCCTTGTCCAAGTCCGCCTGGAAGTGGTTCAAGATGTTCTGTACACCCGTGTTCACCTGCAGCTTGATGTGGTCGTGCAGCACAAAGGTGTAGTTGAACTTCACATTCAGGTCAAAGAAATCGGGCGTCACCTCCATGCGGTCCTGTGCGATGAAGCCCGCGTAGTGGGGCACGATCATCGAGCCCGTGTAGGTGCCCGAGAGCGAGAAGTCAAAGTGCTTCACAGGCTCCGAGGTGAAGGTAAAGTAGCCGTAGTAGTCGGGTGTACGCATCATGCGGCGGGTAAACTGCCCTTCCGACCACTCCTCATCTGCGGTGTATCGGCTGCGCTGGG
>JAFYMV010000014.1 GCA_017548225.1 Bacteroidaceae bacterium
ATATATGTCTTGTGTAGCAGATGCTCCAGTTCGGCTAACGTAGCCTCGCGTGTCTTGGGCTTGAGCTGACATTCCCAAATGACTATCGTGTGCCACCCCATCTGCTTCAGCTGGGCGCGTCGTTCAAGGTCACGCTCGCGGTTACGTTCTATCTTAGCCGTCCAAAACTCCACATTACTCTTGGGAAGCACAAAGTAGCGGCATTCCTCATGCCCATGCCAGAAGCATCCGTGTATGAATATCACCGTGCGATACTTGCGCAACACGATGTCAGGCGAGCCTGGCAATCCCTTTACATTGACCCTGTAACGGAAGCCACGACTATGCAGCCATCGGCGCACCGTCATCTCGGGCTTAGTGTCGCGGCCACGTATGCTTGCCATACATCGGTGTCGTTGCTCACGGGTCAGTTTGTCGGGCATAGGGAGTAAATTTCTTGTTAAGGATTATCTTTTAATAATCTTGGCAGGTTTAGGCAGTTCTCGTTGATTAGTAACCCTTGGAACAGTAGCGGGCTTAGGCAGTTCCGTTTTGACTTCAGGATTCTTGTTCATAGACGTATTTTGAATATTTTGCCAGTCTTTCACTAGCGTGATTTTGTGCTATTATTTCAAGCTCAGAATCAATTTTTCCGTATAACTCACTTATTGTATTTTCAATTGAAACAACTTTGTTCTTTTCAATTTTCAAACTACTTCTTATATCGTTTATATAAGCACTTTCTCTTTTGTGTATATAGTCGAGGTCTGTAATCCATTTGTCAAGTTGAAAAAGGTAATTATTGACGATGTCCAAATGTTTCTTTATATCCTCTTTATCCTTTTTGTTAATTAGAAGCTTAATATCTTCTCTATACTTATACCGAAAGACGAGAATAAAGACCAATATGATCAATCCGAAAACTGTAAAAATAATTAGTGGCGCTATGGGCTTACATAAAGTGGCGACAAATGTTATTCCTTCAAATACAAAACTTGCAGGAATCGTGATTTTACTTTCTATTATATTAATCCATTTATATTTACTTCTTATTTCTTTGTCCCTATCAAGCAAAACGCGACCATATTCTAGAATACTTTGATTTACTTTTAACTCCTCTATAATGGTCTGGATTAGTTTTTTCTGTTCTTGCATACAAATGCTTTTACTTTTCTACTCTAACGTTCAAAGTCCCTTTTTCTTTCCCATCTATACACCTTATCCAAGGCATATTTTTTGCATCCGTTTTATTACTTTCTGTAAGTCCTTTCCCTCTTATTGAGAATTTGAGCCTGTTCCAAACGGTTCTTATATATGTGTCTTTGGTGTAGAATGTCCAGCTGCTTTGGTTGAGTGGGTCTTGGAATTCCAAAATCAACTCGGCAGGCTTCTCAGAATCCCTTGTTCCTGTTCCTTCAAAAGCGAAATAAGTAAGTAGTGGATGTAAGTAGTTGTATCCGCTCGATAAATCATCATCTACGAATGGGAAGTATTTATCTGTAACTTTCGTGTCTTCTGATATTGTGCCATCTAAACGTAAGGCCCAATATCTATTTACCATATTATCTAAAGGTGTTATACTCTGATTAAGATGGTTCATGACGCGTAAGATACTGGCTCTTACTGTCTGGTTGATAAGAGTTGGTGCGGCTCCGCGTTGTGATTTTACAGATATACCTATGTTGTTAATGAATATATCCGCCTTGTCAAACTTACCCGCCTTAGAGATATTGCATATGTTGGCCAACGAAACTATTTCTGGTGCCGATAGTTCGTTCCAGTCAACATTAAAGGGCAAATCTTCGTACTCATTTGTTGGGCTTGAACCTACTTTCTCAATTTTTGTGATTTGTTCATTGATTGGTAGATATAGCCCCTTCATTCTTGCTTCAAGGAAGAAGAATTTGATAATAAGCTCGTCCCTTTCTCCTTTGTTGGCGTTGATTGCCTTTATCTCTTCTTTATATCTTGTCAAGAGTTTTGGTGCCCTGGGATTATTTGAATTAAATGATACAATTCTGATATGCAACGCTCCTTTGTATTGTTCCTGCCAGAAATGTGCCCAAGGATGAATGGCTGCGAATTTACTGTCATTTGGCTGATATGCTTTGGGCATACCTCTATCTGCTCTAAATGAGAAACGCAGGTACGGCCATATTGATTCGATGTAATTATTCCTATCGTATATATGCCATGTAGATATATCTGCACAATTTTCATAATCCAAGACATAATCCGCATCATATATCCCATCTGTATTGTTCTTAGCCGATGAAGTAAAGAACATGTATGTCAATATTGGACCAAGATAATCTTTGAGCTCGTTAAACGGTGAATACTCTGATATGTTTTGGACATCCTCGTTAATTACACCAAGTGTTCTCTTTCTCCAATATTCATCTACAGCCTTGTCAAATGGAGCAATTGAAATCCCCAACTTATCGCATACAGACATATATTTGTCGCGTGAGCTGTGATTTATAAGTGGTCTGTCTTTTTTATGCATGGAGCGAATAAAAAAGTTCTTTCCGTTGATGGAAATTGTACATTTAGACAAGTGGACAGGTGAAGTATATCCAGCCTTATCACAGATATCTTTAAGTTCTTGTGGTGTAGATAAGTCTATTTGTAATGTCTTGACACTTTCGTCTCTTGCCAATTCTATACCGTTAGAACTCAATGAGAATATTTTCTGGAATTTATCTCCAAACGAAAGTGCTACATCATTTTCTCGTAATTGCATTAGTTTTACAATTACTCCAGAGATTTCGTTTTGTAAAAGATCTGTCCGAGTAGTCATACGCTACAGATTTAACGATGAAACAATCTTCTCAGCCGTAGCCTGTATCGCAGGTACAGCTACTGAGTTACCGAATTGCTTGTATGCCGATGCATCAGCAACGCCAATAACAAAGTCATCGGGGAAGCCTTGCAAACGTGCCCACTCGCGTGGGGTCATACGGCGTATGCCTTCGCGGTTTATTTCTCCTTTGATATTGGTTACAGGAGTGAAGTTTGTCAGACGATGATCGCGCACAAGATTGCGTTCTCTTCCCATACCACCCACTACGATGGCATTGGCCACTTCATTGTCTTCAATGATTTCGTATCCGAAACCATTGCCCTTTGATGCGTGGCGCTCCTTATGCGCGACAAGGGTTTGCATATATTGAGTGGAAAGGTAATATTTGGGTGAGACCTCGTGCTCCTCTTTAATGTCGGCAAATGTCTTGGTCTTGTCTGTAGGTGTAGGATACGCAAACTCCTCCACGCCCAAATCCTTGCGGAATCCAACGATGTATACGCGCTCACGATGCTGTGGTACTCCGAAATTCATTGCATTCACGATTTCGGGGTCGGGTACATAATAATCCAAGTCATTGCGTAATACATTAAGAATAGTTTCAAAGGTCTTGCCCTTGTCGTGTATCATCAGTCCTTTCACATTCTCCAAGAAGAACGCCTTGGGACGCTTGCGACGGATTATCTCTGCGACATCAAAGAATAGCGTGCCTCGTGTCTCTTCGAAGCCTCTACGCTTGCCTGCAAGCGAAAAAGCCTGACAAGGAAATCCAGCACACAGGATATCGAAGTTATCAGGAATAAACGATTTGGTTTCTTCCTTTGTAATATCTCCGAAGGGGACTTCGCCATAGTTCAGCAGATAGGTCTTTTGTGCTTGTGCATCCCACTCGGAAGAAAACACGCATTTGCCGCCCAAGTTCTGCATGGCCATACGGAACCCACCAATACCAGCAAACAAATCAATGAAGGTAAACTTGGGGTCTCTATGAGGGCGAAAGGGAACTTTATATAGGTCGTTGAACAAACTATATTGCTGTGCTTCGTTGAAGTCTGCCACCTTTCCACCTTCACTTTTACTACGGGCATAATAGATATCTTCCATCAACCCCAACGCCTTCTTCTCGTAGGTGTTGCCGTATGGTGTGCCTTCATTGTGGAGATAGTGTGAGATGATGGCCATCTGTTCGCTAAATGGCATAAAGGTACCATCCTCGTTCAGAGAGTTAGGACCATAGTATTGCATCTTCACTTTACTTCCGCCCACCATTTCGGTAAGTGATATGGCAGGTAATGTATCTTTCATTGTCATCTCTCTACTCCTTTACTCATTAATCTTCTCCACCACCACAAAGAGTTCGCTGATTTTGATGCCGAGTTTCTGGCACACGCGCTCCAGGATGTCGAGTGATATGTTTCGTTTTCCGTTCTCAATGTCGCTCATGTAGCGACGGTCAATGCCTGCTTCGAAGGCAAAGGTCTCCTGTGAGAGACCCTGTTCCTTGCGCAGCTGTATGATGGTTTTACCAACTTTCTCTTGTAATGTCATGGTTGTGTTTGCTTTGTCAAGGGCACGATACAGCAATGCATAACATGCCCACTGCAAAGGTCGCCATTACGCGCAGATAATACAACGGCCAATAGTGCACATTGAGAATAAAAAAACCACCACCCTATCAGGGTAGTGGTATGGGACGAGGATATTCGTTGGGGATGTAGCAGAACGCTACACCCTGGCGGCCTTACCAGCATTTATACCGACATTTATACCGACATCGAGGATTCGCCTTGGGGTGATTCAATCACACAAAATACTGCTCGGCGATCTCCTCAACCATGGCCTTGTCAGCCTCCATGGTCTCCTCATCTTCGCGGATGAGTGAGCAGAGGGGATAGAAGCGGTCGGGATCCTCGGCATCGGCCTCGCTCATGATCGAGGGCTCGAGCTGGGCATCTACATACACGCCATCGCTGGCATAGATGGTGCAATCATTGGCTTCGAGGTAGGCCTCGACAACATCGTATACCTTCTGTGCGAAGGCTTGCTTGGCTTGTAGTGTGTCTTGATTCATAGTGTTTGTATATTTCAAGACAAAGATACGAATAAGCGAGCGAAAACATATCAAACTTGTTTGAATATTTTTCTCAGCAATTATACAACAAACAAGTAAGATGTCGAATTCTGGTAATTATTATTTCTCTAATTATTTCACAAAAACGCAAAAAAGGGCGTTTTGCAATTTCTAAGATAGCAAAACACCCCTATTTTATGCCATTTCTGCCGCCACTGCCAAATAAATGTACGAGCGTATGTAGGAAAAAATAAATAATTATATACATACACGCTACCTAATTAATTATTTTTTTAATACACATTTCCCCTATGAAAACATGTGGCAGAAGTGGCATTGTGGCAGAAAAAATATTTTCCTCTTTTAAGAAAACGGTGAGTGATTTTGTCCGAATCGGAACTTTTTATTATCTTTACAGAGTATTAGCAATACATAATATCATCGCGATGGTGCGAAGAGATTATCGCGATGATATATTTACATCTCCGCGATGGTTGCTAAGTATCATCGCGATGAAATGAAAGTTCAAAACTATTGGTTTTACGAAAATAAACTGAAGATTTAAGAAGAAGGAACTAACCATTTGGGCATTATGGCAAAGAAACGAAACACAAGGATGAGAACGGGCTACGGAACTATCAAATGCCATGGCACACGCCGCTGCATACGCAATGGCGCGGAGACAGGGGAGCTGTGGGGCATACGCGTGACTGTGGCCAACACGCAGCGTGTGGAGGTGAAGGATATGGCGGCAAACATCAACGATGCCATGAGCCTCACCGATACGGATGTGCTGGCTGCATGGCGTGCACTGGAGGGCGAAATCGTGGATGCGCTGATGCTGGGGCGCCGCGTGTCGTTGGGCAATCTGGGTACGCTGTCGCTCGAGGTGGGCACGGCTACACGCAAAGGTGCCGATGAGGAACTGCGTAATACGGAGATCGTGGCCAAGGGTGTCACCTTCCGTCCCTCGAAGCAGCTCGCGCAGCAAATCTCAGGCCTTGCCTTCGAGTGGGACGGTGTGCTGAAGCAGCCCCTTGCCGATGATGCACTCTATGAGGCTTTGAACAGTTACGCTGCACAATACGAATACATCACCGTGCGCAACTATGCCACACTATGCCATTGCAGCATGAGCACTGCTCGCCGCCACATGGCAGAGATGCTTGCCGATGGTCGCATCGTGAAGAGCGGCATAGCAAAAGGGGTGTATAAGCGGGCTTTTGGCTGTTAGCTGTTAGCTTTTGGCCGTTTGCTTTTGGCTATTGGCTTTTAGCTGTTGGCTTTTGGCTTTTGGCTGTGTTTCGATTGAGCTACATACTCTTGCCAGATTTCCTCGGCCAAGTAGTGGTCGCTACGACAGTGAAGGTCAGCAGTTCCATCTTCAATGAGGGGAAGTAGCGGAGAGTTGTAGAAGATATCCATAGCCTCCTCGAGCGACACATCGTGTAACTGACTCAGAGCCTCGATGATACGTGCATACTTGGCTTCGAGGATAGCATAAAAGGCTTCATCGCGCATCATAACTTACGAGACTCTACATAGGTGAGACATTGATCTATGGCTTGCTGTGTGCGGAAACAAAGCTGATAGTTGGGCTTTTCGTACACAAGACGACGCAGCGCATCTTGCTTGCCTATATCACCTGAGAAATAGAGGTCGAGGGTGCGAAACACCTTATCGTTGGCAATGCCTCCGCGCACGATATCCCAATTGCCCTGGGTGCGGCCTGCACGACACTCGCTCACGAAATCGAGCCATGCTTCATCGTAAGCATCGAAGCTAAGCACCTGCCACTCATCCAAGTTGTCGTTAAGCTCGTATACATTAAGCCATGCCTCACGGCCGCGACGCAAAAAACGCTGGCCATACTCTATGGCCTGTTGCTCGAGGGTAGTGATATAGAAACCCGAACCGAAATCGAGAAACGAACGGGAGTGCTCCGTATCGGGATGCTCTACGATGACAGATGATGCGTGATATACCTTCATGATGGCAATACTCCTTTCTCTCTCATATAGTCGGTAAGATCATCGAGCAGGTATTCCTTGCTGAAGGTGTGGAGTACATCGTAGCTAGGGATGATATACTCAGTCAAGATACCCGAACTCTTCAGCCTGTAATACACCTCACTCGCGGACAATCCCAAGCGTCGCGAGAGATTGCCTATGCAGTAGGTAGCAAAGTCGATGTTCGTCGTATTCATACCCTATAAATTTGATTTGTACAACATTCTATGATATTTCTTCCGCAAATATAGTGCATTTCAGCATAACAACAAAGAGAGCCGGTAGTTTTATCCTCTCACTTGCTCAGTGCTCATCGCTCACAGCTCATTGTTTGAGCACCGAGAGCAGGTAGCTGCACTTCTGCGTGTCGCCCAGGGTCTTGCCCTTGTCGCATGAGAGCTTGACGCAGTGGTGCCACTCGCGCGACTCGGTGATGCGGCCGCGGATGAGCTTGACCACGATGTTCATGGGCTTGCAGTCGGTGATGTCGCAGGTGAGGTGGGTGCCTACACCGTAGCTGTCGGTAATCTTGCCCTGGCAGTAGCGGTGTATCTCGATGGCGCGGTCTACATCGAGCCCGTTGCTGAAGACGGCTTGCTTGGTCATGGGGTCGATGCCGAGCTGCTTGTATTTATTGACGATGAGGTCGACCTGCTCTTCCTCCATTCCGCTATCGATGCGCAAGCCGCTGAAGGTCATGGCCATGCGCTTAGAGAGGTTGCTGAAGAAGACATGGTCGCCAAAGCAGTCGTAGAGGAAGATTCCTACATTGCCGTCGTACACCTCGGACCACTTGTTCATGACATTGTAGTTGCACTCAAATACGCCACTCACGATCTCCTCGAACGAGATGCACTGGTGCGACATGGTGCCCAGGCAGGGGATGCCTTTCTTCATGGCGAAGTAGACATTAGAGGTGCCGGTGAAGCGGCCACACTGGCCGCCTGTCTGCTCCTTGACCTCGGCGTAGGACTGGATGAGGGCATCGAGGACGCGCTCCTGGTGGTCAAACGAGAAGCGGCGACGGGTGCCCATGTCGCCTAGGGTGAGTCCGTTCTGCCATATGCGGCGGCCCTTCTGGAGGGTCTTCTCATACTCGGCATCGGCATCGTACTTGTCGGCATCGCCATTGAGCTGGTGCATGAGCTCGGAGATGATGGAGAGGATGGGCATCTCCCACATGATGGTAGACCACCACTTGCCCTTGATGCGGATGTCGAGGTGACCCTCTTCGTCCTGGGTGATGGTGAGCTCGTTGGGGTGGAAGCGGTAGCCACGCAGGAAGACATTGATGAACCAGTAGGGGAGGAAGGGGAAGCTACGGGTCATGAAGGCGCACTCCTCATCGGTGATGGCCACATCGTACAGGTGTTCCAGCTGTTCGCGCAGTAGCTTATCGAACCCCTTGGGGTAGCATGTCTGATTGCGGTCAAAGAACTGGTATTCGGTCTCGGCACGCGGATACTTCTGCAAGATGTAGTACATGCAGGTGAAGGTGTAGAGGTCGTTGTCGGTGAAGTGGTTGATAATCGGTTTCATGGATGTATGGGTATGAACGGATGTCATGTGTTTATTCTTGTTAATTGATGTGCAAATATACGCTATTCTTATAAGAAATGCAAACAACTGCTAGTGCTTGGCGTAGGGGATGATATATACTTTGTCGCCTCCTTGTGCATTTTTGCCGCGCTCTACATAGACATCGTTCTTGAGGTTGCCTACAAACTTGTCCCATTCGTCGCCTATGAATAATAGCTCGGCATAGCAGCTGCGCTTGTTGTCGTACTCCTTGAAACTCTTGTCGGTGGCCTTGACGGTGTTGTCCGATGCGTTGGTCTTGCCGCTTTGAGCCTCTTCGATCTTTCCCTTCGCGGATAGTACGGACTTGCTCGTTCGCAGCGTGGGGGCTATCTTCTTTTGATATTCCTCTTTGTTGAAGTCGCCAGATACCTGCTTGGCATCCCAGAGCTCATACATGGTCATGATGATGCGCTTGGTGAGGAAGGAGGGCTTGAAGAGGAGCGTGTCAAGGTCGCGCCGCTTGGCCTCTTGAGAGAGGCTGGCATCCTTGAAATGCATGCAGGCGACATCAATCTCTTCGTTGTAATTGCGGAATTTAAGGTACAGATCGTGCATTACCTCGTACTCCTTGTCTCTGCCGTAAAAGGCTTCCAAGTGGATGTTTTCCATCGGGACCTTGAGCTTGATGAGATGCTCCTCTGACGGGTAACCTTCGTAGCCTATGTCTTCTAGCTTGGTCTTTATGGTGTAGGTAATCACGAGGTTGCGGTAGAGGTGGCGCACAAGGTCGAGGAGCAGGTTGCGCTGCGCTTCGTGCGATAGCTTCTGGGTGTTCTCTGATGTCTTGTTTTGCGAGTAGTAGGTGAAGACTGTAAATATAAAACCAACAATGGCAATGAGGTTAATCCCATCTATCCAGAAGTCGAATGTGGTGTTTCGTGCCGTCTCCTCCGTGAACTGCTGTATCAGATTCAATACATCGGATGAGGCTAATATACTATCCTGTGAGGCCGCAGTGACAGACAACAATATTCTATTCATAACAATATCTTTTTACGGGCATAATGAATCTATTTACGAGATCGCTTTTTATGCATTTCGCTGGTTAATCAAATTCACCACAACCTTTACCATTACATCCTTCTCCTCGGTGCGGCTCTCGGCAATCATTAGCGTGAGGGCCACTAGGGTGTTGTCGGCAATGCGTTTGGTGCCATCGGGGCGATAGAGTACTCCGTTGTTATTGAGAAACCACAGGAATAGGGTGGCTGCAATGCGCTTGTTGCCATCACTGAACGAGTGATTCTTGGTGACGAGATAGAGGAGCATGGCGGCCTTCTCTTCTACCGATGGGTATAGCTCCTCTCCTCCAAAGGTTTGGTATATCTGTCCGATGCTACTCTTGAAGGAGTCGTCCTTCTCGTTGCCAAACCACTGGCTACCACCGAACTTCGCATGTAGGCGGTGTATCTCGGCCATGGCATTGTCATAAGTGGCGCGGAAGGGCACTTCGGGCGAAGTGGTACGCTCGATACAAAGGCGCTCGTAGTCGTAGTTGTCTAGCGTGTCGAGGGCATAGGTATAGTCGACTACTACATCGAACAATGCCTGTCCGTCGGGATTAGTAGTGATGTCTTGGCTTTGGAGAGTGCGGCCTACTACCTGCACCAATTGGCGAAGTTCACCTAGCTGGTCGCGACGCAGGCGGTCGTTCACGGCATAGCCCTTGGTGAGGTATTCTTTAAGGATGCGGTTGGCCCATTGACGAAACTTGACACCGCGCTCTGCGTTCACACGATAACCGACCGAAATAATCATATCCAAATTGAAGATGGGGATGTGTCGCGTAACCGTTCTGTTTCCCTCAATTTGAACTTGTGCAATTTTTGCACAGGTTGATTCGCGATCTAATTCTTCTGCTTTATAGATATTGTTAATGTGGCGCACAATAGAAGTTCTGTCCGTCTGAAACAGCTCCGCCATCTGCGCCTGTGTGAGCCATACGGTGTCGTTCTCCATGCGGACATCTACTTGCGTCTGTCCGTCTTCAGTCTGGTAGATGAGTATTTCGTTATTGTTGTTCATATTCGCGTTTTTCTTCGTATAGGCTTGCAAATTTCCTTTGCAAAAAGAAGGGGTGAAGGTCTTCTGCTAAATCTCTATGAGAATTTGTAGAACAGACCTTCACCCATTGTATCTACATGTAGAAGATTCTAACCACGCGGATTACTCGAAGTCTATCTTGATCTCAAGGTCGTCGTCGAGGGTGATATCGACCTCTGCTTCAGGGGCGTCGGTAGGAGTGGGGGAGGTCATCGAGGCGGGGTAGGTGTAGTCGGCTGACTGGTTCTCGTGGATGTAGCCGATGGCATTGCTCAGTGCACCGATGAACTTGCTGAAGTCTTCTTGGTAGAGGAATATCTTGTGCTTCTCAAAGGTGAAGGTGGCGTCAGGTCCTTCGCCATTGACAAGACGCTTGCTCTCGGTGATGCAGAGGAAGAGTTCGTCGCGCTTGTTGCGCTTCACATCAAGGTAGTAAACACGCTTGCCAGCCTTCACGGACTGTGAGTATACAATGTCTTTTTCGTTTTCCATAGTGTATTCTCGTGTTAGATTTTAATATAACATGTATCTTTTCACCTCTCAAAGGTGAGACATTTTTTTTGAAAAAACAAGCAAATGGTGTGATTTTATCCTTTTTTAATATAAAAAGGTGCTTTATTGCAATGTTTTAGAGGAAAAAGGTGTCTTTTAGGAAAGCTCTGGTGGGTGTTAATTCGAGTTTCGTTTTTTTAACTTAATTTATTAAAATGTATTCGCTGGAGATTTTTTGGGGGCAAAAGAACGGGTTGTCTATAACGAAGGCGAAGATTTTTTTTCTTTGACAGAAGAACATAAGAACAGGTTTTCACTCATCGCGGAAAGTTTTTATCTCACACAAAACTCACAAAATCCACAAACTTGGTGCATCGCCTTGCTCGCAACTTATTACCCCTCACCACTCACCTCTAACCTTTCATCCTCTCACCACTCACCCTTCATCCTCTCACCACTCACCCCTCACCACTCACCTCTCATCGCGGTTATTTGTTCCGCGTCGGCGCTCGTTTATTTGTATCTTTACGACCTTGTCGTTTAGATACTTGCACTCGCTGTAAAAAAATCAAGTAAAACTTGATATTTCTCGCTCGTTTATTTGTATCTTTGCGATAATCGCGAAGATATTTGGCACTCGCTGTGAAAAATATTCAAGTAAACTTGATATTTCTCGCTCGTTTATTTGTATCTTTACGACCTTGTCGTTTAGATACTTGCACTCGCTGTAAAAAAAATCAAGTAAAACTTGATATTTCTCGCTCGTTTATTTGTATCTTTGTAGTTCGTAACGAAAAATGTACACGCAATGAAAATTATGAAATTTGGCGGAACATCAGTAGGTTCCGTTGACAGTATACTGAAAGTGAAGCAAATCGTTGAGGCTGAGCAGGAGCCCGTCATCGTAGTGGTGTCGGCACTGGGAGGCATCACCGACCAACTCATACGCACCGCCGCTATGGCTACAAAGGGCGATATCGCCTACGAAGCTGAATTCAATAGCATGGTAAACCGCCACGAGGAGATGATACAGCAGATCATCCCTTCGGGCAGCGCCAAACGCACACTGGGCAAGAAAATCCACGACCTCCTCGATGAACTGAAGGATATCTACCAGGGATTGTATCTCCTGAAGGATATCTCATCAAACATGGAGGATACGGTGGTGAGCTACGGCGAACGCCTGTCGAGCCTAATCGTGGGCGCCCTCATCAAGGAGGCCGAGGTGTTTGACTCGCGCACCTTCATGAAGACCGAACGCAAGCATCATAAGCACCTGCTCGACTCGGAGCTGTCGGGACAACTCATCCGTGAGACCTTCCGCGAGCTGCCCCGCGTATCGGTGGTGCCGGGATTCATCGCATCGGACAAGAACACAGGTCGCGTGACCAATCTCGGTCGCGGCGGTTCGGACTATACAGCAGCGGTCATCGCGGCAGTGCTTGAGGCATCTATCCTGGAGATCTGGACCGATGTGGACGGCTTCATGACTGCCGACCCGAAGGTGATATCTACGGCTTATGCCATCGAGGAACTGAGCTATGTGGAGGCTATGGAGTTGTGTAACTTCGGCGCCAAAGTGGTATATCCGCCTACCATCTATCCGGCATTCCACGAGAATGTACCTATCCTCATCAAGAATACCTTTAACCCCGACGCACAGGGCACCATCATCCGTGCCCAACTGAGCGACAACTCGAAGCCTATCAAGGGTATCTCGAGCATCAACGATACGGCGCTCATCACCGTGCAGGGTCTCGGTATGGTGGGTGTCATCGGTGTCAACCACCGCATCTTCCGCACCTTGGCACAGAACGGCATCAGCGTGTTCCTCGTGTCGCAGGCTTCGTCAGAGAACAGCACCTCAATCGGTGTATGTAACAGCGATGCAGAGCTCGCATGCGAGGTGCTCAATGCGGAGTTTGCCAAGGAGATCGCTACGGGCGAAATCAATAATGTAACTGCCGAGAAGGGCCTCGCTACGGTAGCTATCGTGGGTGAGAACATGAAGCACACTCCCGGTATCGCAGGTAAGCTCTTCGGTACACTGGGACGCAACGGTATCAATGTGATTGCGTGTGCACAGGGTGCATCGGAGACAAATATCTCGTTCGTGGTGGATGCTACATGGTTGCGCAAGACGCTGAATGTGATTCACGACTCGTTCTTCCTCTCTGAATACCAGGTGCTCAACCTCTTCATCTGCGGTGTGGGTACTGTGGGTGGTAGTCTCATCGAGCAGATTCGCCAACAGCGCGAGAAGCTCATGGAGGAGCGCGGACTCAAGCTCAATGTGGTGGGTATCGCTAGCGGACACTATGCGGTGTTTGATCGCGACGGCATTGACCTCAACAACTACCGCGAACTGCTCAAAGCGGGTGGCGAGAGCAACCTCGACCGTCTGAAAGAGGAGGTCATCGGCATGAACATCTTCAACTCGGTGTTCGTGGATTGTACCGCCAGCGACAATGTGGCTGCACTATATAAGGATTTCCTCAGCCACAACATCTCGGTGGTAGCGGCCAACAAGGTGGCGGCATCATCGCAATATGAGAACTATAAGGAGCTGAAGCAGACCGCGCGTCGTCGTGGTGTGAAGTATCTCTTCGAGACCAATGTGGGTGCGGGCCTCCCCATCATCAATACCATCAACGACCTTATCAATAGTGGTGACAAGATCTTGCGCATCGAGGCCGTAGTGAGCGGCACACTGAACTTTATCTTCAATACCATCAGCGAAGACATCAAGCTCAGCGATACCATTCGTCTGGCTAAAGAGAAGGGATACAGCGAGCCCGACCCGCGTATCGACCTCTCGGGTAAGGATGTGATCCGTAAGCTCGTGATCTTGGCGCGTGAGGCTGGCTATCCTATCGAGCAGGAGGATGTGGAGAAGAATCTCTTCATCCCGCAGGAGCTCTTTGATGGCTCGCTCGAGGACTTCTGGGCTAAGGTGCCTTCGCTCGATGCAGACTTTGAGGAGCGTCGTCAGCGCCTCGTAGCTGAGGGCAAGCGCTGGCGCTTCGTGGCTCGTCTCGACGAGGGTAAGGCATCGGTATCATTGCAGGAGGTAAACCAGTGGCACCCCTTCTACAACCTCGAGGGTAGCAACAACATCATCCTCCTCACTACCGAGCGTTACAAGGAATATCCCATGATGATCCAGGGCTATGGTGCTGGTGCGAGCGTTACC
>JAFYMV010000072.1 GCA_017548225.1 Bacteroidaceae bacterium
GGCTCCAGTGCGGGAACAAGGTCGAAGTCAACGAAGAAATTGAAATCAAAACGCTCCGTATTCATACCGAATAACAGCCTTCCCTCCATGCTGACTGGCTTGACACCGTAGGGCATTGCCATGGGCGACTCCTTGCTTGCGAGGGGATAGAGCTTGCAACCCATGTTGGCATGGTAGAGCAGGCCTGCGCCAGTGTATACGCTTATGGTGTATGCACGCACCAAGTTGTAGTGTACCTCACAGGTGGTGGTGAGCTGACGGTACTTTATACCCCAGCAGAGGTCTCCTTCGGGGGGATCGGTGTAGGCATTGAAGAAGGAGGTCTTCACCCATTCGTAGTTGATGCCGGTGTATACATTAAACCGGTGGTGGTTGCGACCCCAGTTGATACCCATGCCGAGGCCAAAGTCGCGTTGTCTGCCTATGGCCAATGACAAGTCGGGGCCCCACTTGACGAAGGGGGTCTGCGTGGTTATTCTAATATGTTCCTCGCGCTCCTCGTCGAGTCTCTTGACAATGGCGTCGGCCTGTATTCTGGCTTCGGGGCCTAAAGGCATGTCAAGGATGCGGTTGATGCTATCGAGCGAGGTGAAGATGGTGTAGCTCGAGAGCTCTTTGATGGCATAGGCGTCGCGGTCGGCATTCATGCGTACGACCTCTTCTTCGATTACTTGCTTTGCCTTTGCGCCTAAGTTGAGCGCACGCATGGAGTCGATGACGGCATCGGTCGTGTATCGGAAATCAAACAGGCGAGCCGTCTCTATAGCTTTGTAGTCGAGGTATATATCGTACATCGCATACCAACGCTGGCTGCTATCGTATATCCTAAATGGCCTATTACCTCCTCGTCCTCTCTCGTATATCGGTTTCCTGTTCTTGAAGAGGTTGAGGAATTGTACTATATCGCCCAGTGTGGCGGTTTCGTCCTCTACCCTGCTCATCAGGTAAGTGTACATGGCCTCCTCGTACTGGCTTTTTACGGCTTCGTCATCATAGTAGGCCAGCGAGTTGCTAAAGTGTTCGTCGGCACAAAGGTAGTCTCCAGCTTCGACACATGCCAATGCCTTCTGCGCCTCATCGCGAGCACAATTCTTGGTGTAGGTGTCCAAGTCAAATATATCCCAGAAGCCATAGGACAACAGGTGGGTGGGCCTATCGTAGTGAAAATGGGTAGCCAAATAGGGGCCACGCAAAGAATAACCTTTAGTGGCCTTTACTATCTTATCATTGCTGTCAACCTCTTGCAAACAACCATCTCTTAGATCCACATTGGCAATGTTGTCAAACTTGCTGGCCGGCACATCGTGTGTGGGGAAGAAGAATCCGTACTCCATTGTCTGCGACATTAGGACAATCTGCAATGCCAGTTCTTGCTTGGTCATATTGTTCAACTTTGCCATTTCGGCTAATGAGACGGTTACCGAAGTTTCGTATGTGTGCAGCCAGTCGGCAAAGGGGTCGCCATCATGCTCACCCGCTGGGGCTATGTACACCTGGCCTGGCTTGAGCTGCATTCTTTCATATGGGCCGTATGCCCTTACCACTCCGCCTCGACGGGCACCTGCTGTGCGGGGTATTTGGCGGATATTGTGTGTACAAGTATAGGTGTAGGGCATGCGTAGCTTGGTTTTCCCATCTGCACCATAGATGTCTACTACGGCCTTGTGGGTTCCTCCGTGGCAACCGAAGTCGTTATGATAATCGTGGGGTTGTGCGGGTATATAGCCTCGATTGCCGTCTACCCATTCATCACTGTACCTAAATCCGCATACAGAAGAAGTGTTGTTTCTGATAAAGTAGGTGAGCTTGTCTTTAGTAACCTGCAGCTTCAAATATAATCCATGAGGAAGTGCATAGCCATTGGTGTCGTCATACTCGGCATCGCCATACTCGTGGGTAAAGGTGGTGCTACTTCTCTTGAATAGCAGGCGTTCCTTCATCCATGGACCCAATAGTTGCACATAGCGGTTATCGTCAATCCAATCCTTGATGATGCGCCACTGGCCCAGCGTATTGGTCTGCTCGCTCAAGGCTTTACGGTATGCATCAACGGTATTGATGGGTACACTACCTGTTTTTGTTGCGCGTTCATGTTCTTCTATTGTTTTAAAACTCACTTCAGGGAAGCGCTGGGCGCGAGCCCCCGTTGCAGACATTAGGATAAAGGCTGAAACAAAGATAAAAATTCTTGATATCTTATTCATAGGTGTATGTGATTTTCATTCTTTTAACAACAAAGATAGCAACCCTTGAGAAAACTTTCAAACAAAACGGATCACTTCTTTTGTCTTTGCCTGTAAAATCTACCGTTTTGACTCCTTTTTGTACTTTTTTCTCTATATTTTTGCTTCAAACATTGAATTTTCCACCCAATGTTACTATATTAGTTGTATGAACGAAAACTTTCATTCTATGATCAACGAGATAGAGGCTTTTTGTCAAGCTCATGGCTTTCTCTACCATGAGCATGGAAGCGGCACATGGGGAGCCGACAGGTACTGGACCTTGTACAAGGTAGAGGACAATGACCGTACGGTATTCTCCATCGAATACTTTCCCGTACGCGGCACCGTCAAGATCGGCAAGGGAGGCAGCCGCTATCAAGGAATGGTGGAGTCAACCGCACATCTGAAAGAACTGCTGGCGGCGATGAGAATAGATGAACTGAACTAACAAGCGGAAGATATGGTACAGTCAGACCTTTACATTCACGGCACATCGGCAGAACTGAATGCCATCAAAGCCATGGTGCTGGAAATAGCCCAGCGCATAGGATGCGACATCGCTGACGAGAGTGCCCTCAACATCCCCATAGGTGTGGTGATGCAATTCCTCACGGGCGACCCTATGCACCTGGGACTACTCATAGGCATGAACACCGAAGACCCAGAGTGTGTGGTGCTACGCATCGAAACCAAAGATATCATCGTAATCTATGAGGCGCTGCTCGAATGCTTCACCACCGTAGAGATTGAGGTGGATGAGGATGTAGAGGATGTGGCCTGGCCCTTCGAATAGGGATTTTTCGGCATGAAGCATGTTTACTTGTCAACAAAAGAATATTTGCTATGAACCAACCATTTGACATAGACCAATACCTCGTGGAGATAGGCACTGGAGGAACTTATGACGCCAAACCGAGAGCAGTCAAGCTAGCTTCAATTGCCGAGGTGAAAACCGACGAACGAAGCGAAAGTAGAAGCAAAGCATACTTTGATTATACCAAGCAAGCAGGAGGAAACGCATGGCGTAAGGAGAAAAAGCGAGTGTACGGAATTTTATTTACGCACACAATGAGCGTAGTAACTTCGATAAATCAAAAATTAACCATTCGGATAGCATCCGTTGACTGTTATTCCTGCTGCGTAGGTTTACTCGCAATTCTCAATTCCCAATTCCCAAAAGTTGCGTTTGAGCGAGAGCAAAGACTGCTTGCAGACTCTGCCGAGCATAGCAACTTCAAAGAAGTCAATGTTCAATTCAAAAGGTCTTCGTTTTCCTCCCAAGCCAATCGTGGGCACTCTACGCTTCTCTCTGTATCGTCTACAGTACCAATCCAAGTCCAGGTATTGTCAAAGTTCCAATAGCTGGCATAGTCGGAGTAGGCATCTGAAAACCTCTCGGCAATGTTGCGGCTGCTGTAAACCGTACAACAGTCTTCCAACTTTGCCGAATAGCCATCAATGCCATGCGACATCGTAGAATAACAGAGCCTGATCACGAAATTGTATCCTCCATGTCCCGTGATACCTCCAGCGTTATAGTCTACTTGGCTTGAGATGCTACCGTCAGAGTAGCAAGCGATAATCTCGCCATGGTAGGCGTCGCCACATATGCCGCCAATGATCTCATCACCTTCGATATGGACTTCGGTCTTACAAGCAACGATGTTCGTGTAGTTGCCTATATTGCCTACGATACCTCCGAGCTTCTCTTTGCCATAAATGGCGCCTTGAAAGGAACATTCTTCAATATTATTATTGCCATAGAACTTTCCTACGATACCTCCGAGCTCATCTTTACCGGAAATGTTGCATGACGCATGGCAATCCTTGATGCTTGAACTGGAGTTGAGGGTATGACCCACGATGCCTCCTACATTGTCGGCACCGGTGATGTAAACGCTATCATTCGTGGATATTACGGAGCAATGGGCGATGGAGGTACTGGTGGCACCGACAATACCTCCTACATAATTGCCCGACCCGTATACACGAGAGCCGCTGGTCAATACCACTCGGCAATCGGAAATCGAGGAGTTTTGGTCGGCCTCGCCGGCAATGGTACCCACATTTTGACTTCCCTTGATATTCACACCACAAATGGTGAGATTCTTCACTATGCCCGTAGACGAACTCCTGCTCGATAGACGGCGTATCAATCCGCAATAGTCCTCGTCGCTCCTGTCAATGGTCAGGTTGCTTATCGTATGGCCAGCTCCGTCAAGGATACCCGAGAAATCGAATGACTTCCAGTTGTGATGGTTGAGATCAATGTCGCTGACAAGTCTGAGGTGTCCACTACCCTCCTTGAGGGCATAGAGAAGTTGTCCGCCCGTCTGGATGATATAGGGATTTTTCTCCGTACCCTTACCTCCGGCATAATCTGTCGCAATCCTGCCGTCCCACTTAGCGTAAGTAGGTACTTCCGTTCCCCACTCCTGACAACCGAATGTCATAAGCAACACGCTCATCAGCGGAAAGATATAAAAAAGCTTTTTCATCGTCGTATCGTTGTTTGCTCAAATATTATCTCGTTTTTGTGCCTACGCAAAAGAAACAGTACAAAGGTAATCAAAGCTGATTAGAAACGCCAAAAAAATGGCTAATAATTGTTCTTTATGCCTCGTGGTCTTGCCTTTTGCACCTTGCGTTTCTGGTGGCTTCGCGCAGGGGACATGAGGTTTCGGTGCAGGTGTTGCAATGAGGAGTGTTGTGCTTGGCACGCGATATGATACGCATGACACGGCGCACTACCAGGTAGAGGCAGATAGCGAAAATGAGGGCAACAACGAGGTGTTGCAAAGGGGCGTTGGCAAAAGTCATCATTTTCATGTGTTCATTCTCTGTAACTTCCCAATCCTATCAACCTGATAACTGATTGTGAGGGGCGGGGCATCGTTTCTTTTACCTGTTACATCAATATCAATCCTACTCTATAGGCCACAAAGGCTACTACCCATGCCAAGACGGTAGTGTACAGGGCAGTAAAGAGGGGCCATCCCCACCCTTTGGTCTCCTTCTTAATGGCTATGAGCGTAGCCAGGCAGGGGAAATAGATGAGCACGAAAAGCATGTAGGCAAGGGCGGCGGCAGGGGTAGTGACGGTCTTGAGGGCGGAGGCTATCTGAGCTTCGCTCTCTACGGTATCAGACACTTCCTGGTTGGCATAGAGCACGCCGAGTGTGCTTACGATAAGCTCTTTGGCTCCCACGCCGCTCACAAGGCCGATACCCATCTTCCAATCGAATCCGAGCGGGGCGATAGCTGGCTCAATGGCCTTGCCGATATGACCAATATAGGAGTGCTCCTGCTGCTGGGCAAGAGTGGAATACTGTACACTACGGGGGTAATATCCAAGGAACCATACTACAATGGAAGCGATGAGGATGACACCACCCATCTTCTTCAGATACTCGTACCCCTTATCCCATGTATGCTTGAAGATGACTCTCCATGCGGGACGACGATACGGAGTGAGCTCCATTACATAGGGGGCTTCATCGCCACGCATCACGGTACGACTCAATAGGCGGGCCACCAATACGGCAAGGATGATACCGGTGAGGTATAGCCCCATGAGCACTATGCCCGAGTGGTGAGGGAAAAAGGCGGCCACGAAGATGATGTATACGGGCAGGCGGGCACTGCACGACATGAGCGGGGTAACAAGCATGGTGATGAGCCTACC
>JAFYMV010000073.1 GCA_017548225.1 Bacteroidaceae bacterium
ACGCAGCGTCCTCAATGAATTTGATGTCCCCACTGCATGGAACTCCTCTGCATCATATCGCTCGGCCAAATATGTTTGTGGCAATGCCCAGGGGGGTAATGGCGATGTGATACTTACGGATGTTGAGTTTGATGCCTCAGAAGGTACAATGCCTAATGTAAAAGGTCTTGGCGCAAAGGATGCTATCTATATGCTTGAGGCATGCGGACTCAATGTGCGTATCTCGGGTAAGGGTAAAGTTACCGCACAAAGTATACAGCCGGGAGGCAAGGTGCGCAAAGGACAGACGGTATATTTGACTCTGAAATAGGAAATCTACCTCTCTTCTTTATAAGGTAAAAGAGGTCACCTTTATAAAAAGAAGAAAGTCCCTGCAGGGACTTTCTTCTTTTGCTTTCTTGATGGGCTATTTAAACCACGCCACCAATTTATCTTTTGCGTAGAGGTAGTAAACTGCTAAGCCTACCCATGAGGTGCAGAGTATTGCTATGGTGCTAATAACCTTACCTGCCATGCCTATAGGCATCTTGAAAATTTCTAATACTGCCTTGATTGCAAGAACTACTCCAGCAATCCAAATCAAAAAACTAATCATAACTTTTTCTTATAAAAATGTTTAACGATATTCAAAATTGATAGCCAGGTGCACGCACCCAGCTATCAATGCAATTCTATTTTTAGTCAAGAATCAATACTCCATCTTGCTCATGCGCACATATGAAGCGTAGCGCTTCTTGGCCATCTCCTCGGCAGCGTCGAAGAGTTCTTGAGCCTCGGCAGGATACTGCTTCATTACTGATGCGTAGCGCACCTCGCCTTTGAGGAAGTCTTGGAACTCCTCCCACTTGGGCTCCTTAGAGTCGAGAGTGAAGGGGTTCTTGCCTTCTGCTTCGAGTGCAGGGTTGAAACGCCAGAGATGCCAGTAACCGCAGTCTACAGCAGCAGCTTCCTCGGCCTGTGCCTTACCCATACCCTTCTTCAAGCCATGGTTGATACAGGGGGCGTAAGCAATAACGAGTGAAGGGCCGGGATATGCTTCAGCCTCGCGGATAGCCTTGAGACACTGGCTCTGGTCAGCACCCATAGCAATCTGTGCTACATATACATAACCATATGTGGTAGCGATGAGGCCGAGGTCTTTCTTGCGAACGCGCTTACCTGAAGCGGCAAACTTAGCGATAGCGCCGAGCGGAGTAGCCTTTGATGACTGACCACCGGTGTTAGAGTATACCTCAGTGTCGAGTACGAGGATGTTAACATCTTCGCCTGAAGCGATTACATGGTCGAGACCGCCGTAACCGATATCGTATGAAGCACCGTCACCACCGATAATCCACTGTGAACGCTTCACGAGGTAGTGGCTGAGTTCTTTGAGCTTTGCGCAAGCCTCGCAACCCTGAGCAGCGGCAGCCTCAATCATGGGCACGAGCTTAGCTGCAGCAGCCTTAGAAGCCTCTGCGTCGTCCTTACCTGCGAGCCACTCCTGAGCTGCCTCTTTGAACTCTGCGGGAGCCTTGTCACCAGCTACCATCTCCTCGAATATTTCCTGGATGCGTGCCTTCATCTTCTTGTTGGCAAGTACCATACCGAGACCAAACTCGCAGAAGTCCTCAAAGAGTGAGTTTGCCCATGCGGGACCTTGACCCTTCTCGTTGGTGGTATAAGGTGTTGAGGGGATTGAGCCTGAGTAGATTGATGAGCAACCTGTAGCATTAGCTACCATCTGACGGTCGCCATAGAGCTGAGAGATGAGCTTCACATAAGGTGTCTCACCGCAACCAGAACATGCTCCAGAGAACTGGAAGAGCGGAGTTGCGAACTGTGAGTTCTTGGGGTTAGACTTGATGTCGATGAGGTCTTGCTTGCTCTTTACATTCTTCACGCAGTAGTCCCAGTTAGCAGCCTCCTTGAGCTCGCCTTCGAGCGGAACCATTTTGAGGGCAGGACCACCAAGCTTGGGATTGCCAGGACATACATCAACACAGTTGCCGCAGCCGAGACAGTCCATTACACCCACCTGGATGCGGAACTTCATACCCTTCATCGCTGCGGGAGCCTTCATTTCAATCATGTCACCGTTAACGCCAGCAGCTTCAGTATCATCCATTACGAATGGACGGATACAAGCGTGAGGACAAACGAATGCACACTTGTTACACTGGATACACTTCTCAGCATCCCATACAGGTACGAAGGGAGCTACACCGCGCTTCTCGTAAGCTGATGTGCCCTGAGGCCATGTACCATCCTCGTAGCCCTTGAAGGCAGATACGGGGAGAAGGTCGCCATTCTGTGCATTGATGGGGCGTACAATCTCGTTGATGAATGCGGGGTCATCGTTAGCCGCCTTTTCATCTGCGGGGAGGTTGCTCCATGCTGCGTCTACTACCAACTCCTTGTACTCGCCGCCGCGGTCTACAGCTGCGTAGTTCTTGTTGACGATATCCTCGCCCTTCTTACCATATGACTTCACGATGAACTTCTTCATCTGCTCGATAGCCAAGTCAACGGGGATAACCTCAGTGATACGGAAGAAAGCACTCTGAAGGATGGTGTTGGTGCGGTTGCCCAAGCCAATCTCCTGTGCGATCTTGGTAGCGTTGATATAATATACCTTGATATTGTTGTCAGCAAAGTATTTCTTGATGTTGTTGGGGAGGTTTGCAGCCAACTCATCGCCTTCCCAAATGGTGTTGAGCAGGAAGGTACCGTTCTTCTGCAAGCCGCGGGTTACATCGTACATCTTCAGGTAAGCCTGTACATGGCAAGCCACGAAGTTAGGTGTGTTTACGAGGTAAGTAGAGCGGATCTCGCTGTCACCGAAACGGAGGTGTGAGCAGGTGAAACCACCTGATTTCTTAGAGTCGTATGAGAAGTAAGCCTGACAGTGCTTGTCGGTGTTGTCACCGATAATCTTTACAGAGTTTTTGTTAGCACCTACAGTACCGTCGGCACCGAGACCATAGAACTTTGCCTGGAACATGCCGTCGCCACCCATAGCAATCTCCTCCTTTTGGGGGAGTGAGGTGAAGGTAACATCATCAACGATACCCACGGTGAACTGATTCTTGGGCTCTGCCATAGCGAGGTTCTCGTATACAGAGAGAATCTGCGCAGGAGTAGTATCGTTAGAGCCGAGACCATAGCGACCGCCCACGATAACGGGAGCATCGGGGTTGCCATAGTAGCAGTCCTTAACATCGAGGTAGAGGGGCTCGCCATTAGCGCCGGGCTCCTTGGTGCGGTCAAGCACAGCGATACGCTTAGCTGTCTTAGGTACAGCAGCGAGGAAGTGCTTTGCAGAGAAGGGGCGATAGAGGTGTACGGCTACGAGACCTACCTTCTCACCCAGTGCGGTAAGGTGGTCTACCACTTCGCGGATAGCTTCAGTCACTGAACCCATAGCAATGATGACACGGTCAGCATCCTCAGCACCATAGTAGTCGAAGAGACCATACTTACGGCCAGTGATTTCTGAAATCTTCTCCATGTATTCCTCTACTACAGCAGGAACATTAGCGTAGTAGTTGTTGCAGCTCTCGCGATGAGCGAAGAAGGTGTCGGGGTTCTCAGCCATACCGCGTGCTACAGGGTGTTCGGGTGTGAGTGCACGGCTGCGGAACTCGGCAAGTGCCTGCTGGTCTACGAGCGGAGCGAGGTCCTCGTTCTCGAGCATCTCGATCTTCTGAATCTCGTGTGAGGTGCGGAAACCGTCGAAGAAGTTTACGAAGGGCACGCGGCTCTTGATGGTAGAGAGGTGAGCCACACCAGCGAGGTCCATAACCTCCTGTACAGAGCCTTCAGCCAACATGGCGAAGCCAGTCTGGCGGGTTGACATCACATCTTGATGATCGCCGAAGATACACAATGCGTGTGAAGCCAAGGTACGGGCTGATACATGGAATACGCAGGGGAGGAACTCACCAGCGATCTTGTACATGTTGGGGATCATCAGCAAGAGACCTTGCGATGCGGTGTATGTAGTGGTCAGCGCGCCTGCCTGCAAGGAGCCGTGTACGGCACCTGCAGCACCGCCCTCGGACTGCATTTCCTGTACGAGTACTGTCTCGCCGAAGATGTTCTTACGGCCCTGAGCTGCCCACTCGTCGACATACTCAGCCATTGTAGATGATGGAGTAATAGGGTAGATAGCTGCTACTTCAGAGAACATATACGAGATATGTGCAGCTGCCTGATTACCATCACAAGTGATAAACTTTTTTTGTTTAGCCATTGTTTCGATTATTTACGATTTAACTGTTAATCTTTCCTCTTTTTACTATTATACCTATTTATATATATATATGTCAAATTTTATCAATACAAGAAACCGAAGAGCCACATGGGAATCTCGTTGCCGCGACCCAATTCGCGTTTATGCATAACATAGTATATTCCCGAGTTGTTCTTTTTGCGAACGCCTTCGGTACATACGCGTATGGGAAGCTTGTCATCTACCATGAACGACAATCCTTTGGTGCCCTTGTTCACTTGATGGTCTTTCCACAAAGAATTGATCATAAATGTCTCCAAGATGTCCTGTTCCTCTACCTTTACGGGGTAGATGCTGTACACCAGGTTAGTGTTGTGCAGCATAATCTTTGCCGGTTTCTTCGGGAACGACTCCCCAGGGTTGTATACCATGTTGATCAGTCGAGCATCGGCCAAGTACTTGATGTAGTTCATTACTGTGGCGCGCGATGTCTGTATCGCTTCGGCTAGTTTGCTCACATTGGGTGCGGCAGGGCCATTGACTGCCAATAAGTAGAGCAACTTCTTGATCTTTGCCAAATACTTCAGTTCCATTTGCTGTACGATGAGGATATCCACCTCAATCATAGCGTTCATGGTCTTCAGCAAGTTTTCTGCAAAATTGCGCTTCTCCAAAAAGAAGGGGTAGAATCCGTGATGCAAGTAGTTTTGGAAGAATGCATTCGGACTCACCTTGGGCAATATTGTGCGAGCTATCTGCTCATGGTTGGTCAATATCTCCTCCAAAGTATAGCTGCGGAAGTTGTTGCCAGTCATGAGGTTTAAGTACTCGCGGAATGAGAATCCACGCAAGTTGTACGGCTTGGCAATACCATTCAGCTCGGGGTTTTCTTCTTTAAGACGCATCACTGATGTGCCAGTGAATACGATTTTCAGTTGTGGGAATCGATCGTAGCACTCACGCAATTGGTGGCTCCAGTTGGGGATCTTGAATACTTGGTCGATGAGCAGCACCTTGCCGCCACGGCGGATAAACTCCTCGGCGAACTCCGCAAGGCTGTTGTCTTGGAAGTAGAGATTGTTCATGTTTACATACAAGCATGAGCGATCGTAGCGGAATCGTTCCTGTGCATATTGAATCAAGAAGGTGGTTTTACCCACGCCACGGGTACCCTTGATGCCAATCAAGCGGTCGTTCCAGTCGATTTCGTCCATTAATGCACGACGCACAGGTGCTTCGGTATGCGCCAACAAGTATTCATGTGTCTTATAGAATGCCTCCATATAGCTTTAGATTTCTACAAATTGATTCCAACCGACAAAGGTACAAAGGTTTTTTGTATTTTGCAATCCCAACATTGCAAATTTGTAAGAAAAAGTTGTTACCTTCGCACCATGAAGCAAATTAAGGTATTCAACCCCGAGCACGATCTTGCCCTTGCCAATGGTAATCGGCATTTTATCGCTCCTAGAAACATTCGTGAGATGGCATGCGACCTTGCCCCGCTCCTTGATGTTATGGATGATGAGTTTATGGTGTGGGGGTGGGACGGAGCGGTCAAGGAACGCCTACGCCGCATGGGGATTGCCGATTCTTTGCTTCCTACTGATGAGGCATTACAGGCGTTGCGTGCATGTTCGGAGCGTCAATCGGCGCATCGCCTTCTCCAAGACTTTCATGCCGATTATCCCGAAGGCCCCTACGCGGGTGAGAGTATCATGGCTCACGATATGGATACGATAGCTGCTTATGCGCTCTTGCATGGACATGTTGTTTTAAAAGATCCTCTTTCGAGCAGTGGTAAGGGATTGAGGCATGTGAGCATGAGCGAAAACGAAAACACCGATGCTTGTTTGGCATCGGGCCGACAGGGAGGGGCTTCGGAGCAATGTGTGGGAGATGTATCTTCGCCATCGTTATCATCTTCGTTAAATAAAGTCGCCAATTGGGCCAATGCCCTTATCAATCGTCACGGATACCTTACCGCTGAGCCCTATTATAATAAGGTGCAAGATTTCGCTATGGAGTTTTGTGTCAGCGCAGGTCAGTGCCGCTTCATTGGCTACTCGCTCTTTAACACCAACTCTCATGGCCGTTATGAAAGTAACCTTCTCGTCTCAGATGAAGAGATAAAGGCTCTCCTTGCCCAGTATGTCGCTCCCTCTGCTCTTTACGAAGTGCAAGCGTGGGTGATTGATCATTTCAGCCGCATTATTCCCACCGAATGGAATACCGCTTTGCATTCCCTTTACTTTGGTATTGATATGATGATTGTGGATATGGGGCAACATCCTATAGGCTGCAATTTCCAAGAAGAAATCAATTCTCGACTTAAATTGCATCCTTGCGTAGAGATCAATCTCCGCCTCAATATGGGGATCATTGCCCATGAAGTTCGTCGCAAACTCCTCGCACCGACAGCTGCGGGTACCTTTCATGTTGCCTCCTTCCCCACAGGAGAAGCAGCGCAGCAGTTCTACAGCGAGCAAGTTGAAAAATTTCCTCTTATCTGCCAAGATGGTAAGATTTCTTCAGGGTACTATCCCTTGACGCCGATACATTCCCACACTCGTCATCACGCCTATGTGATTTGTG